>JAAYGA010000382.1 GCA_012727935.1 Pseudomonadaceae bacterium
CTTCACGCTCCAGCTCTTTGAGTGCTGAATGGGAGTAAATCCTGCCTTCCAGGAAATCCATCACGTAGAAGGGAGTGCCAATGACCTTACTGTCTTCACACAGTACGCGAGCATTGGGTACCGGAACGGACGTGTGTTCAGCGAGCGCGCGCATAACGCGGTATTCCCGCTCCACCATGTGAGCCGAAGGCAGCGTCTTTCCCGGGGGCTTCTTCCGCAGTACATAACGCCTGTTGCCGGTATCCAGCAGAAAGGTGGGATTGGATTGCCCGCCCTGAAACTGCTTCACGTCCATCTGGTTACCGAATTCCGGCAATGCCTGCTGAAGCCAGTTGAGCAGGCGGGCTTCATCGAATTTGTGGGCTGGCAGAACCGCTACCAGCTCTGGAGTCATGCTCATGATTATCTCTTGTCGTTATGTTCTGATAACCCCTTGCGCCAGACAGGTGCCCGGCGGCAGGGGTGTTCCGGCTTCCCGGTATCAGCAGATGGTTTCACCACCGTCGGCAACAATCACCTGCCCGGTAATGTAGGCACTGGCCGGGGTCGCCAGGAAAACGGCCAGGCCGGCAATATCGATCGGATCACCGATGCGCCGAAGCGGGGTTTTGTCTTCTGCCCGCTTTACGCGAACCGGGTCTTCCCAAAGCGCCTTGGCAAAATCGGTCTTGATCAGGCCCGGCGCAATGCTGTTCACACGGATACCCTTCGGCCCCCACTCAACGGCCAGGTTGCGTGCCAGGGCAGCCTCTGCCGCCTTGGACACACCGTAAGTACCAATAGTGGTGTTACCGCGAATGCCGGCAATACTGGACAGCAGCACCACAGAACCTGAGCCCTTTTCGGCCATCTGTGGCAGCACCATATTGGTGAGCCAGAAGGTCCCCTTGACGTTGGTATCCATGATTTTGTCCCAGGCATCGTCGGTCATTTCGGCGGTCGGACCATACACCGGGTTGGTCGCGGCGTTGCAAACCAGAACATCGATGGTGCCCCAGGCTTCGTTAGTTTTGTCGACCAGGTTTTGCAGGTCCTCCTTCTTGCCGACGTGGCAAGCGATGGCCATGGCATCAAAGCCCTGGGCCCGCATTTCACTGGCTACCTGTTCACAGGCTTCCGCCTTACGGCTGGAGATCACAACCCGGGCGCCACAGCGGGCCATTTCTTCGGCAATGGCCCGGCCAATGCCCTTGGTGGAGCCTGTGATAACAGCCACTTTCCCGGTCATATCAAATAATGGATTAGTCATTTCCGAATCCTTATTACTCTGGGTAACAGCTGTTTCAGCGATACTGACGCAATTCAAGTTTGGCGACGGAATCCAGGTGAACCTCATCCGGGCCATCTGCCAGGCGCAGGGTACGGACTTTCGCCCAGGCCGACGCCAGGAAGGTGTCCTGGCTCACGCCAGCACCACCGTGCACCTGTATTGCGCGGTCGATGACCTTCAGGGCCATGCTCGGGGCAATCACCTTGATCATGGCAATTTCCTGACGGGCCACTTTGTTGCCTACGGTATCCATCATATGGGCAGCCTTAAGGGTCATCAGGCGAGCTTGCTCGATGTCGATGCGACTACGAGCAATGTCTTTCCGGATAGAATCAAATTCGGACAGCGGGCGACCAAAGGCCTCACGGGCATTCGCGCGCTTGCACATAAGTTCAAGGGCCCGCTCGGCGACACCGATGGTGCGCATGCAATGGTGGATACGGCCCGGCCCGAGGCGCCCCTGGGCGATTTCAAAGCCACGACCTTCACCCAGCAGGATATTACTGACCGGTACACGCACGTTGTCGTAGTGAATC
>JAAYGA010000005.1 GCA_012727935.1 Pseudomonadaceae bacterium
GGCTAAGCAACCCAATACTTAGAATTAAAAAAAACAGCATAAATTTCTTTATAATTAAATAATCTACACTTGTATCATCTACTTTTTTGTTAAGCACACCTTGCAGAGATGGATTAGGTTGTAATGTTGGTTTCCTCGCAGACTAGCTGAGCATTACTAGAGTTGTGGTATGAATAAAGAGCGGCTGATAATAGCATAAAATATTTTTAATGAAGTAAAAATGAAGTAAATAAGTGCTCTGCTTAATGCTTCTTTAGCTTGCTAAAGCCATTAAATTTTAGCACTAAAAAACTTCTAAAAGTTAGATTGTAACTATTTTATTTCCAAGATGAAGATTCTGGTGTATTTGTGTATCATTCACCGCTGCCGCAAGTGAGCAGTTAAACTGTAAGCTGCATCTATAAAATGCTATCCATGAAAAATCTGTCGATGCCAGTTCTAGCCATGAATACAACAAGGAGAAGAAAGTGTTCAAATCGTTAACCCTTCGTCAAAGATTACTTACTACCATTATTTTGTCGGGTAGTATTTTCCTTATCTTTGGTCTGCTTTATACCCTAAATCATAGAAATGACTTAGCCAGTGAAGCCATGCACGAACGCAGTGAAAGCCTGCAAGTTGTCTTACATGAACGGATTAAAGCCAAAGAAGAGTTTGGTTTAGGCTTGGCCGTTATGTTAGCAAGTAATCAGTTGATTCAAGAATACCTTTATGCTGACGTTCGTAGTGAAGTCGAAGTTATTCTTAATGATTTGGTCAATAACTTTGCTAAAAATACGAACTACCGTGGTTTAAGGGTTCAAATTCATACCGCCGAAGGTAAATCTTGGTTGCGTAACTGGAATCCAAACCTTTATGGCGATGATTTACTGTATCGCCCTAGTATCAGAAAGATTATTGCTGAAAAACGTCCTTTTGCCAACTCGGATGAAACCGGTCGTAGCGGTTTTGCAGTGCGTGGCATTGCTCCTATTTTTTACGATGGTGAATACTTGGGTAGCTTAGAAGTGCTACAAGGTGTTGGCAGTGTTAGTCGTGACTTTGAGGCCGATGGTCAAGCTTATATTATGTTGCTTCATCAAAGCATTGCTCAAGAATCACCGGGGATTGCTAAAAATACGGCTATTGGCGATTACCTTTTAGCTAATGATCGTTGGTTTAACGAAAGAACAAGAGGTTTTGCTAGTGCCTTAAACTTAAATAGCTTTCAAGAAGAAAAAACTCAGTTAACAGCAGATTGGTTTGCTACCAGCTTGCCTATTTTAAATGATAAAGGTCAGCCTATAGGTGTCCACCTAGTCGGTGAGTCAGCAAAAATTATTAAAGCTCAGGTAACAACGGCGACTCATGCCGCTTGGATGTTTATGGGGTTATTAATTTTGCTAATCTTGGGAATGGGAACCACCGTCGCCTTACAGGTGCAGCGTAGTGTAGTTCGCCCTATAGCAAAAAGTGTAACTCGCCTTAAAAATATGGAAAATGATTTAACCCTGCGTTTAAGCGTTAAATACAAAGATGAGCTAGGCAGCTTGTTTAGTGCTTTTAATTCGCACACACAAACCCTTGCCGATGTCATAGGCGAGGTTACAGACACAGCCCAAAGCCTTTCTGCTGCTGCCGATCAGATGCTAAATAATAGCCAACAAAGCCTTCACCTAGCTAATGCCCAACTAGCAGAAACAGATCAGGTTGCTTCTGCTAGTAACCAAATGGCTGCTTCCTCAGTTGAAGTAGCAGAGCACGCTGAAGCCACGTTAAGTGCTGCTGAAGAAGCACAAGCGCAAACACTAAGAGGCCAAGAAGAAGTTGCCCAAACCATTAAAGCGATTAATGATTTATCTCAGCAAATGAACGGTATGTTGACTGTTATTAACCGCCTAGACACGGGCAGCCAAAACATTGGTAAGGTAATAGAAACAATTTCTGCCGTTGCTGAACAAACCAACCTCTTGGCTTTAAACGCAGCCATTGAAGCGGCAAGGGCAGGCGAACATGGCCGTGGTTTTGCGGTGGTGGCCGACGAAGTGCGTCAGCTAGCCAGTCGTACACAACAAGCCACCAGTGAAATACATCAAATTATTGGTGAAGTGCAAGCGGCTGCAACTGATGTTTCGCAAGCCATTTACCAAGGTACTAAGCAAGCCCAAGCCTGTGTGGTTCAGGCTGAAGCGGCAGGCAGTGCGCTAGATAGTATTAGTTTAAGTGGTGCTTTGGTTAGCGAACATGGCTTGCAAATAGCGCAGGCCGCCAGAGAACAAAGCAGTGTGGCGGCAGAAATTAGCCAAAGCATGGTGCGGATCAATGACTTGGCCACTGAAAGTAACAGTTCAACTGAACAAACCCAAAGTGTGAACTTGGCTTTGGTTAAACGCGCTGAAGCTTTAGAGATTCTAGTGAAAAAGTTCAAGCTGTAATCTGCTAAAAATGCTGGTTTGCCAAGCCGCAAGCCAGCATTTAATAATAAAAACGCTTAGGTTACTTGTTTTGCTTAACTTCACTTGCTTTCTTGGCCTATAAAAACTAATTTTACCTGCACATTTAACTCTCCCCCCTTCTTTAAAGGCTTCACTATGCAACTCTTTTGGAAAAAGTTGTCTTTACGTTTAAGACTCTTCCTTTCTTTTAGCGTACTTTTTGCGTTAATGGCAGCACTTTCACTGACGGTACAATCAAGCCTTTATAAGCAAAGCCGCATTGAAAGCCTTATAAAACATGAACTTCCTGCCCAATTAGCCCACCTAGGTGCTGAAGTGGCTTTAGAGCTAGCGCCTAGCTTGTACCTTTCTCGTAGCGTAGCTAATAATACTTTTATTGAACGCTGGATAGAAAAGGGTATGCCAGAAGCTGAACTGGCAGGGGTTAGCAATGAAATGGCAATGGTTTTTCAGCAACTAAGCTTAGCTTCGGTTTTTTTTGTAGCCAATGATGATCAGCGAATTGTTTATCATCATTTTTCAGGTGCAATTAGGAAGGCTGAAATTTTAGAAAAAAGCAATGACTATACTTGGTATTTTGATTATTTGTATAGTTTAAAACCCTATGAATTACACCTAGATAGTAATGACTTTACTGATAACAAATTACAAATGTTTGTTAATTTCAGTGGCAGTAAATTTAACCGTTCAGGCGAGCCGCTTATTGTGGGTGGGGTTGGCTTAGATATGAAACAGTTAGATGCCTTAATTAGTAATTATAGGTTGGGCAAGCAGGGCAGGGCTTCACTTGCAACAAGAGATGGCTTAATTGAAGTGAATGCTGCTAATTCAGTTATTGCTAATCTTAATGCAATACCTGAGCTACAAGCTTTATTGAATAACAATAAACGGGTTATTAAAGAAGTTACTTACCAAGGAACTCAGCTGTTTATTGGGGTTGTTTGGTTGGAAGACTTGCAGCGTTACCTAGTGGTTGAAGTGCCACGCAGTGAATTTATGGCACCTATAATGCATCAGCTATACCAATCACTATTGGTCGGTGGCCTACTATTAATTATTAGCCTAGTGCTTTTTTACCCCTTGGCAGCCTCTTTAAGCCGTCCTTTAGTGCATTTTCAGCAGCAGTTAGGCGTTATTACTCGCACACTCGACCTTTCTAAACGCTTGAACACCACAGATAAAGCCGAGCTTGGTGATTTGGCTGATCAAACCAATAGCCTATTAGAGCGTTTAGAATTTGCTATTAATGGCGTGTTGGGAAGTTCTAAAAACTTAACAGAAACTGCTAGACGCTTATCTTTAACGGCAGGTTTAGTTGGGCATAATACGGGTAAACAGCAGGAAGTTAGCCAATCTATGGCGGCAGCAGTTGAACAAATGTCTTCATCAGTGGCTGAAATCACTTCAACCATGGAAGAATTGTCGGCTTCTTCTACGCAAATCGCCGACCATTCCCAGTCGGTGGTTGATGTGGCTAATTTAACCTTAGATAGCAGTAAAAAAGGTGCAGAAGCCATGCAGCATTTACAACTACGCATGGCCGATATTCACCAAGACAGCGCCAGTAGCTTGCAGGAAATTATGCAACTAGGCAGCAAGTCTAAAGAAATTAGTAAGGTGATGGATTTAATTAATACCCTTGCAGACCAAACCAAGTTAATTGCTTTTAACGCCGCTTTAGAAGCGTCTAGCGCCGGCGAATCGGGGAAGCGTTTTTCAGTGGTTGCCAGCGAAATACGTCGTTTAGCCGACAGCGTAACCGATTCAACCCATGAAATAGAAAACCGCATTCAAGAAATTCAAGATTCTATTAGCCGCTTAGTAATTACCTCTGAAAAGGGTGCAAATTCCATTCAAATGGGTATGCAGGTTAGTTCTGAAACAGCAGAAGACTTAAATGCGTTAGTTAAAGCGGCCAGTCGAACCAGTAATGCAGCCCAGCAAATTTCCCTTTCAACAAGGCAACAAAAAACTGCCAGTAGTCAGGTGGTGATTACTTTACATGATATTGCCAATGCCAGTAGCCATAATGCAGAAGCTGTACGTAACATTACAGGCATTAGTGAAGAAATGATTAAAATGGCTGGTGATTTAAGTTACCTAGTGCGCCAGTTTAATCAGGTTGAACCAAGTAAGCTTGAGACCTTAAATTCACAGCAAAAAAATACTTAATTAGGAAGTAGTAATTATTGGGAAGCAGCAATCATCATTAAAAATTAAGGTTAAAAAATGATTACACCTAAGTTAATTAGGGTGCTAATAGTGGATGACAGCAGTCTGGCACGAGCAATGTTACGTGAAATATTAGAAGAGCAAGACGATATTCAAGTTATTGCTGAAGCTGAAAACGGTAAAGAAGCCATAGCCTTAGCACAGCAATGGCGTCCAGACTTGATCACTATGGACCTTAATATGCCGGTAATGAATGGCCTAGAAGCCATAGAATATATTATGCATAACAAGGCTGTACCTATTTTAGTGGTTAGTAGTGAAACCGATGCAAAGCTGGCGTGTCAGGCTTTAGCTAGTGGCGCTTTAGAGGTTATTGGTAAGCCTAGTTTTGACCCTAAAGAAGTGGAGTTACTTTTACATCAGGTGCGCCTTTTATCGGGTGTGCCGGTGATTACGCGAATGCAACGTTTTAGTAAAACAGATCAAACCCCAGCAAAGGCCATTGAAAGGAAACTTGTTGAAGTGGAGGCTGCAGAACACCCTATTTTTGCCATTGCCTTGTCTACGGGGGGGCCTAAAGCTTTAGCAAATTTATTAGTTAAGCTACCCGTTGAATTTCCTGCCCCTATACTTGTTGCACAGCACATTAGTAATGGTTTTATTGAAGGCATGGCGCAGTGGTTGTCTACGCTAAGCTTGTTGCCAGTGAAGGTTGCAGAAGATAACGAGCTGCTAGAAGCTGGCAAGGTGTATTTATCACCCTCTGAACAACATTTAACCATTACAAAAGATTACCGTGTAAAACTAAAAGTAAGGTCTGAAGCCGACATCTACCACCCTAGTTGCGATGAAATGCTTAGCTCGGTTGCCCAAGTTTTTGGTAAAGATGCCATAGGTATTATTATGACCGGCATGGGGCGAGATGGAACGCAAGGCATGACCGATATTTATGAGCAAGGTGGCATTACTCTTGCACAAGATGAAGCCAGTTCCGTTATTTATGGCATGAATGCTGAAGCCGTTAATGCGGGCGTTATTCACCGTGAACTACCGTTAAATTGCCTAGCAGAAGAAATGCTAACTATATTACTGTTAAAGCCTGCCGGATACCTAGCCGCTTTACGGCGAGACAACCTATGAGTAGTAATGAACTTGCCACCATTAAACAAATGGTGTATCGGCATTGTGGCTTGTTATTAGAAGGCATAGCAGAAGAGCGTTTACGCAAGTCTGTATTGGCGAATATGCAGGAGCAAGCTTGTGCCAGTTTTACTGCCTATCGCCAGCTTATAAGTCAAAATTCTAAGGCTTTTGATCAGCTTATTAACCAGCTAACTGTGAATGAAACTTATTTTTTTCGAGAGGCAGAACAAATACAGCTGCTGGTTGAACACCTTTTACCACAAATTTTAGCCAACAAAGGCCCCACTGCTAAAGTAAGGCTATTAAGTGCTGGTTGTTCATCGGGTGAGGAGCCTTACAGCCTTGCCATAGCTTTGCGTGAAGGTTTGGGTGAAACGGCTGCCAAGCGAATAGAAATAGATGCTGGTGATTTAGACCAAGAGATTCTTAAAAAAGCACGCTTAGGGCTTTATTCAGACTTCTCTTTTCGGGGTGTGAAGCCTGCTATACGCAAGCGTTATTTTAAGCCACAAACCCAAGGTCATCAGTTAATTCCTGAAATACGCCAACAGGTAAATTTTTATGAATTAAACCTGCTAGCGCCAGTTTTTCCTAAGCAACTTGTTAACTACGACCTTATTTTCTTTCGTAACGTGTCGATTTATTTTGATTTAGAAACACGCCGCTTAATTCAGCAAAAGTTTTATGAGTTAATGCCAGATAACGGCATTTTAATTTTAGGCAGCTCTGAAACGCTGGGAAATAACCTAGGTGTGTTTGAACTGGTTGAACAGCAAAACCAATATTATTTTGTTAAGGGAAAGGCTTATTTGTCAGATAAAACACTGATAATTAATGAGCCAGCGTTTGCTCCAGACCCCCCCCGTGCTTTTTCTTATCCAGCACAGACTTATACAGCACAGGCACGGCCTACTTATACCCAAGCCAATCTAACTAATTTTAATTTGCCTGATATAAAAACTATTCAGCAGCTGGTGATTGATGGGAAATATGAACGGGCGTTACAGTTGTTAGATAACCGTTTAAAAAATAGTGAAGTAGAACACCAGTCGGCTCGTTTATTAAAAAGTTGGATATTGCTTAATAACCAAGAGTTTGCTGCTGCTGAACAGTTGTTAGCCTGTGCTTTTAAAGCAGATGCTTGGTCGATTGATGTGCTGTTAATGAAAGGGTTAAGTGCAAAATGGCAGCAACAGATTAGCAGCGCCATTGAATGGCTAAAAAAAGTGGTTTATACCTCTCCTGAATGCTGGTCGGCACACTATTACTTGGCTGATATTTACCGCCATGAACAGCAATATGAAGCGGCTTTAAGGGCTTATCAAACCGTATTGCGTATTCTTGGTGCTAACGCTTTGGCAAAAGATTGCACCCAGTGGATACCTTTACCTTTACCTGCAGGCGATGCCATTTTTCTTAGCCAGCGGCATTTACAAAAACTAACTACCCAGTTGCAACTAGAGGCGAGGTAAACATGGCTTTAGACATTAAAAAGTTTATTTCGCGCTTTATTGAAGAAGCCAGAGACCACTTAGGTCGCTTAACTAATGGCCTAGCAGAGTTAGAGCAGGGTGCCGATCCTGAACTGGTGAACAGCCTGTTTCGTTCAGCGCACACCCTTAAAGGCTCTTCTAGGATGTTGAAGTTAGAGCCAATTACCCAAGTAGCACACAGCCTAGAAGATTTACTAAGTGCCTTGCGTGACCAGCGCCTTACTAGAAGTTCTCAGCTAAGCGCCTTGCTTTACCAAGGGGTAGACACCTTAACTGATCAGATTGAAACCCTAGCCGATGTAGGGCAGGTTGCAGAATTAACTAACCAGCAGCTGGCTTTTTGTAAGCAGTTAAGTGATGTGGCAGAAAACCCAGCCTTGTTGAACGCAGTAACTGATGATGGTGAACTTCCTACTGCCTCTATCTCTGCCACCCCTATGCCTACCGCGCTCACCCCTGAGGCTTCCACTTTACTTAAAACAGATAAAGATAAACCCAGCTTAAAAACCACCGACACGGTAAGAATTAAGCTAAGTAAGCTGGAAGAGTTGATTAAATTGATGGGTGAGTTGGTTTCTAACCATGCGGGTATGCGTGAACTGGTTGCTACTGCACGCCAATTAGAACAGCAAGCACAGAAGAACCAAAGTAACTTAGTCGAGATGCAGCATTTTTCTAAAGACATTAGAGAAACGGTGCTTTCCCAAGAAAGCTTGATGCAAGAGCTGCACGATAAAGCCTTGCAAATGCGTATGCTGCCTTTGGGCATAGTGCTTGATTCAGCTGCGCGGCTAGTTAGGGATATGGCACGTTCGATGGAAAAAGAAGTGGAGTGCCGCATTCAAGGCAGTGAAATTGAATTAGACAGGCAAATGATTGACCAGTTGGCTGACCCTGTTATTCACCTATTACGCAATGCGCTAGACCACGGCATAGAAATACCCGCTGAACGTTTAAAACAAGGTAAGCCTGCTCGTGGACTAGTTCAAATAACAGCTAGGCAAGATGCGGGCTGGGTAGTGCTTGAAATTAGCGATGATGGTGCAGGTTTATCTTTAGACGCCATTCGCGATAAGGCTTTAAAAAAAGGTTTGGTTACACCAACAGAATTAGCTGAAATGAGTGACCAAGAAATAACCGACTTAATTTTTCAGCCAGGGTTTTCTACCAGTGCGCTAGTAACCGAGGTTTCTGGGCGTGGTGTAGGTATGGATGTGGTTAAGCGTTCAGTGGTTGACGAATTGCAAGGTGTTATTAGTTTGCGAACCGGTTTAGGTAAAGGCACCTGTTTTATATTAAGGCTGCCCTTGTCTTTGGCTAAAATGCGGGTGTTATTAATAAAGGCTGCAGGCTATGAACTAGGGTTTACTGCACAATACATAGCTGAGCTATTAAGTGTGCCAGAAGACTCGTTGATTAAGGTTGCTGACCGAAATGCTGTTATAATTCGTAACGAGTTTGTGCCAGTAGTAAAACTTGCCGATTTAATCGCCCTACCAGAACAGGCTAATTTAGTAAAAAAAACCTTAGCACCGCAGAGTAAAGAGTTATTGTTGCTGGTTATACGTGTACACACCGAAAAATTAGCTTTAGTTATTGATGAATTGCTTGATGAGCGTGACCTAGTTATTAAACAATTACCTGAACACCTACAGAGTAATGCACTTATTTCTGGTATGGTCACCACCGGTCATAATGCCTTGGTTAGTCTTTTGCACGTGCCTTACTTATTAACCAAGGCGCGTAAAGTAAAGGGTATACCGCCTAACCGTAAAGGCTGGGCTAGCGAACAAGAACGTAAGCGCATTCTAGTGGTTGATGATTCGCTGAATACGCGTGAAATTGAACGCGATGTTTTAGAAGCTTGGGGTTATCAGGTAACCCTAGCTGAACATGGCCAAGATGGTTTAGACAAAGCCCGTGCCGAGGTTTTTGATGCGGTGCTAACCGATGTAGAAATGCCCATAATGGATGGTTTTACTTTAACCGCACTTTTGCGTGAAGAGGAAAACTATAAGGATAAACCCATTATTATTATCACTTCACGCGCAAAAGAAAGCGACCGTCGAAGAGGCATTGAAGTAGGCGCAGATGCTTATATAGTGAAGGGCGATTTTGATCAAAACAGTTTGGTTGATACTTTAAAAATTCTGCTCGACTAATACTAAGTTAATACAAGTTAAGAGGAAAACATGCAAATTTTAGTTGTCGATGATGACCCATTAGCAAGTGAAATGATTACTGCAGTTTTAGAAGATCAAGGCCATGAAGTGTTCCAAGCAGAAAATGCTATTGAAGCACTGGAACTATTAAACCAACAGACAGCAGTTGAGCTGGTTGTTAGTGATATGAATATGCCACTTGTGAGTGGTGTCGAACTATTTCGTGAGCTTAAAGCTCAGGGACGTAATCTGCCCTTTATATTATTAACGGGCGATGATCCAGAGGCAGCCAGAGCGCAAGAGCCAGCAATTAAGGCTTGTGTAATGAAAGATTTCAGTATGGAAGAAACTCTACCTGCTGCAATAGCTAAAGTAATGGCAGCGCATAGCTGAATTAGCCCCTAGTGGGAGGAGTCATTCATACATGAGTACCAAAAAGCTAACACTACAAGAAAAAATTGCGCGCTTAAGGGCCAGTTTTGTTAATCAGTTACCTGCGCGGCTTGAAGAAGCGCAGCAGCAGATGAAGCTATTAAAATCTGACCCAGAAATGAACCGTGTTATAGCCATAGAGTTACACCGTGCTTTTCATAGTTTAAAAGGTACGGGCAAATCTTTTGGTTTTAATGACCTAGCCGTTGTTGCTGAACAGGCAGAAATCTATACGCAACAATTAATTGACTTGCCAGCCAACCGCACCCCTTCAGATTGGCCAGACACGCTTGTTGATTTAATCCACCAGCTAGCGGCGCAAGTGCAAATTCTTGCCTACACCGATCTAAATAACGACCATCCGCTTGATGCGCCTTTCTTTGATGTGGAAGAAACATCAAGTATGCAAATTAACAGTGATAGTCCGCTTATTTATATTTGTGATGATGAGCCTGAACAGGTTGATCACATTGCTTACCAGCTTGGCTGCTTTGGTTACCAAATAAAGCACTTTACCGACACCAACAGCTTCCATCAGGCAGTTTTAAATAAACGCCCCGATGCGGTTGTCATGGATGTGTTCTTTCCCGATGGGCGCACAGCCGGTACTGATGAGCTGGCCAGCCTAAAAGAAATTACAGGCCAACACCTGCCTTCGATTGTTTTATCGGGTCGGGATGATTTTGAAGCCCGCTTAAGTGCTGTTAGGGCCGGTTGTTCAGCTTATTTTATTAAACCAGCAAAACCCCTAGACCTAGCCGCCGCACTTGACGACTTAATGTGCGAAAAACAAGATGAACCCTACCGCATTCTTATTGTTGACGACGAGCCTGAAGTGGCTGAATACCACAGTCTTATCTTAGAAGAAGAAGCCGGTATGTTGGTTTATCAAACCCACAAACCTGAAGTAATTCTTGATGCTTTAAGAAGCTTTAACCCCGACTTGGTTTTGGCCGATATGTACATGCCCAATTGCGATGGCGTAGAAATGGCTTCAATTATTCGTCAAGTGCCTGAATACGTTGGTTTGCCCATCGTGTTTTTATCCAGCGAAACCAACCGCAAAAAGCAGTTCACTGCTATGCAAGTCGGTGTTGAAGGCTTTATTACCAAGCCGGTAATTCCAGAAGAACTGGTTGCCTCGGTGGCCTTGCGTGCTGAACGTATGCGTACCCTGCGTGGCCTAATGGCCAAAGACAGCTTAACTGGCCTGTATAACCACACAACCACAACTGAAATGATGACGGCAGCCTTGGCTCACGCCGTGCGTCAGCAAGAAAATTTAGCAGTGGTTATGATCGACCTAGACAAGTTCAAAACAGTCAATGACACCTATGGTCACATGGCTGGCGATCAGGTTATCGTTGCTATGGCGCGTTTATTAAAGCATCGCTTAAGAAGCACCGACGTTATTGGCCGTTATGGTGGTGAAGAGTTTGCTCTTTTGCTTAAAAACTTAACCACAGAAAAAGCCGAAGCTTTGGTGAATGAGCTGCGTGAAGATTTTTCAAGAATTATTTTCAATGCTGGAAATGCTAAGTTTAAAGTAACTTTTAGTGCCGGAATTAGCCTGTATCCAGGTTACAACAGCCCTGAAGAGTTGCGTTTAGCAGCCGATGCTGCACTTTATGAAGCCAAAGAGTTAGGGCGTAATCAAGTGGTTGTTAGTAAGGTTGTTAATAAGGCTAAGCCATGACTGCTAGCCAACTAGACCAACTACTTGTTGAGCGAGTTAATAGCCAGCAAGAAATTGTTGACGTTGATGAGCCGGTTATAAAGCTAGTTATTTTTAGGCTGGGCGAGCAATATTTTGCCTTTACCGGAGCAAGTATTAAAGAAGTCATACCGGGCGATGAAACAATTTACTATTTGCCCGCTATGCCTGCTTCGGTTGAAGGCGTTATGAATGTGCGGGGAGACATTGAATCGGTTATTCGCTTAAATGCTTTATTGCAACTAACCAGCAATGAAGCTAATGCCGGTACTCATTCTAACACTGCTAATAACAGCAACACTTCAACCATTTTGCTGGGCAAGGGTAAAAGTATGCAAAGTGGTTTAAGGGTAGATCAACTGTTAGATGTAGTGGATGTGCCTGAAAGCCAGCTAAAAGAAGCACCGCAAGCCCTGCCTGAATATTTGCAGCCTTTTGTAACTAGCCTACTTAGCTTTAATAACTTGGCAGTCACTGTATTAGATTTAGATGCGGTGTTTGCGGCTTGGTTAGCAGGGCAGGGTTAGCAGGGCAGGATTAGTTAAGAGGTGTGGTTAAATAGCAGTGGCTAGATAAGCGGTGGTTAGCTGAATAACAAGGTAGGTTGAATGATCAAATATTTACCCTTGGTGATTTTTAGTCATCAAAACCAATTGTTTGCACTCGAAGCTACTTTTGTTAGGGGGCAGGGCAGGGTAGAGTTTTTAGCTGCTGGCGCTTTGTTGCTTCCTTTTGCTCAGCTATTAACACCTAAAACGCTAGTGCCTTTTTGCCCAGTAGGTTCTCCTTCTCTGGTCAGTTCTTCTTCTCTAGCTTGCCCTCTTCACTGGTTAGGTTTGGCTGGGGGGCAGTTAAGCACGGCTAGCGGCCAACAAAACTGGTTATTGGGTATTGAAGGTGAGGCTGAGTTGGTGGAGCTGCCAGTAGAACAAATACAACCCTTGCCACCTTTGTTATTGGCTCGCCGCACCTTTCCAGCCTTGCAAGCCGCTGCTTGGTATCAGCAACGGCTGGTTAGTTTAATTGATGCTAGGGTTTTGTTAACCCTTGCACCCCCGCTGCTAACTTCTGTAACTCCTGATGCAAGTCTGGTCGAGTAATGGCTAAACCCTGCCAGCGAGTGCCTGTTTTTAATGCTTCCAGTTTAGCTTCAAGTTGCTGAGCTGTTTGCTCTTGTAAGCGAAAGCGGTAGCCTTCTTCTAGTAACTTTAACTTAAGCTGCTGAGCTTGGTTATAAGCCGGTGTTTGTGGTTCCACTTGCCATTCTTTGTCAATTTTCTGAATTAAAGCCGCTAAGTGTTTGGGTTCTTTAGCAAAGGCCGCTGGGTGGCTGCTGGCTAAAACTAAATAATTATAAACACTGAGTAGCACTGGCTGGCTGATTACACTGCTGCCATTTTTTTGCCAGTCTTCTAAGTTGTTTAAGTTGCTTTTCATTTGGCTTGCTAGCTGTTCGGGGCGGTTTAATATTTCAAGCACCACGGCAATTTGCAGCTGTGTTTGAATTAATTGGCTTAAACGGCCTTCTTCATTAAAGCCATACCTTAAATCTTTCACTTTTAAGCCGCTAAGCAGCTGTTGACGTTTTTCTAGCCAAGCTAACTGGTCTTCTGGCTTGCTAGCTAATTGCGCCAAGAAGCCATAGCTTTGCAATTTTAGGCGTTCGGGTGAAAAGCCAGACAGTTGGCCTTCTTTAAATGCAGCGGCGCTTAGGCTAGGCAGTTGTTGCAATACTTGTTTAAAACCCGTTTCAGCTGGCGCTTTATTTCCTAACTTAAAGTTCACATAAGCTTGGCTAAACACTGCTTTAGTTAGGGTAACACCGCTAAGTTTCTTGGTTGCTAACAGTGCTTGGTAGTGTTTAAGGGCCAGTGGAAAGTTTTCTGCTTGCAAAGCATAAAAGCCTGCTTTTTCTAGGCCAATTAGCTGATTCTCTTGATTGGCTTTGGGTTGTTGGCTAATTGTTAGGGCAAGTTCTGCTTGTTGCGAAGCAGCTTTCATACGGTTGCTGTAAAACAAGCTGCGAGCCAACTGCCAGCGGGTTAAGAGTTCTTCTTCGTTGCTTAAAAAAGGTTGTTGTAAACGCAGGGTAAAAAACTCACTGGCTAAGCCGTAATTACGCACACTTAAATGCAGCTGCCCTAGGTTGTTTAATAGTGCCGCCTGAGTGCGTTGGTTATTCCAAGCTAGGTCTAGCCCTAGCATGTAGTGGTAATGTGCCTGCTGGTAATAGCTTTTATTGTGGCTGTAACCGGTTTGGGTGGCTAACACTAGCCTATGGTAAAGGCTGCCAGTAAGTAGGTCTGCTGCGCCACGGTTTAACCCTTTTGGTTGGTAATCTTGTAATTTTTTAGCCAAGGTTGCTAAGCGTTCAACTTCAAGCTGGGGCTTACTAAACAATTCTAAAAGGGTGGCTACTAGTGGGTCGTCTCGGTCAATTAGGGCTTCAGCCATCACTTGGTTAAGTAACAGTTCCATGCGAGGTTGCAGGCTGGTGTCTAGCTGTAAGCCAATATAAATAAGCTGATAAATGGCTTCAGGGTCTGAGGTTTGCCTAATTAGCGCATAAAAGCTGTTGAGGGCGGTCATGTTTTCTTGTTGTTGCAAACTACCATAAGCACGGCTTAGGTTAATGCTGGCATAGTATTCTGCCGTTTGGGCAAAGCCTGGGTCACTTAGCTGGGTGTGGGTTAGCCAGTGGCGTGACATTAGCTCCATAAAATTATATTTTTCAGCTAACCCCGTCATTTGAATAGCCCTTAAATGGGCTAAACGCCGCAGCTGGGCATCGTCTTTGGCTGGCAAAAGTCGATTACTGATGCGTTTAAAGTAATCTTGTTCAACTAAAAGCTCAGTGGCTGCAGTTAGTTTTAGCAGATCAGCTTCATTGCTGAGTAGAATTTTTACTCGTTTATCAGTGCTTTGGTTGGCTTGGCTTTGCAAGCTTTGCTGTTGTTGTTCAGGCGTTAGTGCCAAGTGGGGGTGGTGTAAGATTTTTAACCATTGAAAAGCATAGAAGAGTCGGGCTTCAGTAGGAATGTTTGCAAGGTTTAACGCTTTTTTAAATAACACTTCTAAGGTTGCTGGTTGGTTTACAAACAGCTGGCTAGCCAATTCTAGTTGTAAGTAAACCTGTAGGGGGTGAAGGCTGTTAGTGGCTGCTTTGGTTGGCTGGTTAAGCTTGGTTAGTTGGTTAATAGCTGCTTGAGGGTTTTGCGCTAAGAAGTTAATCCAAGCACTAAACAGGGTTAAGTTTTGTGGGTTGCGTGTGTTGGTTGTCAGCTTTTGTTGTTCTTGCTGTAATTGCTGGCGAAAACTTGCAGTTAACACCCCTTGTGGTTGCAGGCGTTGCTTGGCTTGCAGTTCTAGTAAAATGCCTAGGTTATGAAAAAACTCGGCTAAATTAGCGTCTGCTTGATAAGCCTCGGCCAGCTGTTTTACATAATAGCTGGCAGCAGTAAATTCGTTTAAGGCTAGGTGATTACTTAACAGACGCTCAAGCATCACTGAACCCTTTTGTTGCTCTCTGTAGCGCAGGGTGTTCAATAAAAGTAAACGCTCTTCGTAACTGCTGGCTTGGGCATGGGCAAGGTTAATGTCTTGGGCTTGCCAATGAGCCGGTACCTGCCCCGTTATTGGCATACGGTAATTGTCTAACGAGCCTTCAAAAGCACAGGTCATGTAAATTTGCTGGCTGGTTAGTGCAGGAAAACTGCAGTTTTGTGCTACAGAAGTGAGCTGTTCAGGCAGGTGTTTTTTACTGGTGTCTAAAGCTTGTTGCAGGGGTAAACGAAACAACACGCTGTGGTCTTGTGCGTCTATCTGCTGGTCGTTATTGGTGTCGTTTAAATAGTGGCTAAAATAAATAAAATCTTGTTGGGCATCAAAGCGTGCAAAGCTGCTATTGCCCGGTAAATCTAATTGAATTGGCCCTAATTCTTGTTGTTTAGCTAGGTTATAAAAGTACAGGCCACTTTCTTTTGCCGAAGTTTGTTCACGGTTATAAATTAACCACTGACCATCGGCACTGGCAGCAGGTGCTGATAACTGTCCGGTAATAAGCACTTGGCTGGTGTTGTTTGCTAGTGAATGAATCACTAGTTCGGTAGTTGTTTGATTAACGCCGCGCCTTAAATAGCCTAGCTGCTGGTTATTTACCCAAAAAGGTTGCCATTCGCGGCTACCCGTTTTGGTTATACAGCGTAGCTTGCCTTCGTTTAATGGCAGTAAACACACATCACCTAGGGCATCAAACCGAAATAAGGTTAAGGCGAGTTGGCTGGCATCGGGGGCTAGGGCTGGGTCTTTGCTGTCATAATCTTCGGGTAGAAGGTTGTTGCCAATGCCGGTTATAAGCGATTGTTTCACTAGGCCAGATAAGAGATTCTGGTGGCGAGTATAAAACAGCAGTTGGTTTTCAGTGTCTAGTACGGCTTGGTAGTTGTCGGTTGGCCCCACTGTTACTTTTTCTAGGGGTAGAAGGCGGTTATTACGCCAGTCAATATTGGCGCTAACATTAGCGGCAGCAAGTTGGCTGGCTTGCCCTGTCAACATGCCCAAGGCAAGTAGTAAGGGCGCAAGTTTTAGAGGCACAAACTTTTTTTTAAGCATGTTTGCTACCTTCCTTATTTGTTGGCTGAAGCGTTAGGCAGTGCATATTCGGCATTTAAGGCACGAAACCCTGTTTGTTCGTCTAGCTGTTCATTGATACCAGCATAGGGTTCAGAACCTGCTTTAATGGCTTGCTGGCGCAAGCGCGTTTCAAGTTCTGGCCATTCACCCGCAGCGTCAGCTTCCATGAGTGTGTGACGATCAACCAAGTAAACATCGGGTACTAGGCTGTTCAACAAGCCAGAGCAGCCAGTAATGGCAAAGCTTAGTAGGCAAATAGCAAATAAACGCAATAGCATGGTTTTACTCCAAGGGTAACTGGTCGGGTAATAGTAGGGCTTCTTCACCAAAACGCTCAATAATGGGGCTAAGTGGTAAGCCGTGAGCGCGTAGTGGTTCATCAAAGAGCGATAAGCTAAAGGTTAAATCCATTAACCCATTTTGCATGACTGCACTAATCCATTGTGGGTGTGCAAGGCGCAATGCAGAGCGCACAGTGTTAATTTGTGGGTCTAGGTGTTCAGGGTCAACCAGTTCTAGCAGTTGCAATAGCTGGCTGCGAGTAATGTCGCTTATGTCCATGCGCCCTGCTAGTAACCTTTGGTTAAAGTCGAATTCTAATGCAGTACGAAGACTAATGGGTGTGTAGTCGCTGGTGGCCTGCTTGGGTAATAATAAGCGCAGGTCTAGTTGGCTAATGCGGCTAAGTAAGCCTAAGCGCCAAGCCTTGGGGGTGACATCTAGGTAAAAGTGCCCAGCTAAATTGCCTGCAAATAATTGTAAACTGAATTGTGGCAACTCAATTAAGTTCTGTTTAATGTTAAACATGGCTTGTAATGGCCCCACTTCAAGGTCCCTTACTTTTAGCTTGGTAAAAGTAAAACCTTTTTTACCAGCTAAGTAAGGTTCAATTTGGTTGAAGTCCACTCGCTCAAAAGCCTCTGATTCAAGCAAATAAAAGAAGCTTAGTTTATTTTCTGGGCTTAAACGCAATTCTTCATTAATGGCAAGAGTGCCTTGCAAACCTTCTAGGCTTAAATCTTTTTGTGCCAATGAAAAATTATTAAATTCTAACTGGGCCTGCAAAGACAGTTGCTCGCCTTCGTTTAACATCACTTGCCAAGGCAAACTTAGGCTGCCAGAAGTGGTTAAGTCTAATAAAGACGCTAGGTGGTTTTTGGGCGCAAGGTAAGTATTGCCTAGCAGTTGTAGGCTGGGCTTGTCTAGGTTAGCTAGTTCAACTTCGCCACTTAGCTGCTGCTTGAACCAATCATTTAAATGCAAAGAAAACTGCCGAATGGTTAGCTTTTCACTTGCCGCATTAAAACTAATATCCCCTTGGGTGACTAGAGGGAAGAGCAGGCCTAGTTCCATCGCAGGTTCTTGCGCTTGCAAAAGTGTTAACTGTTTAGCGGTGCTGCTTAGTTGCCAGCTAAGGTGTTCGGGTGCAAGGCCAGAAGTGGCTTTAAGTTGTAGGCTAATATTTAAATCATCCGCCGTCATTACTTCAGGCACTTCAAGGGCAGCAAACTTGTAGTCGCCTTCTAAACTTAATTCTTTAGCCCGCCAATTAAGGGTTTGTTGTAATTTGAACGGCTTTTTTAAGCGCACTGGTGGCATGTTAGCTGCCAGTTGTTTGCCTGCAGATTGCTTAACTAGGGTTTGTTGCAGTTGTAAGCCGTGTTTAAGTTGGGCTTGGAATTGGTTTAAATCCATTTCACTGGCCGCCAAGGCCAACAGATCAGCTTCTGGGTGTTGCAGTTGCAGTTGAAATTGCTGCCCTAACGCTAGATGACCAAATTCAGCCAAGGGTTTTAAGTCGGCTAAAAAAGCTTCTAGTTGGGGGTTAAGTGCTAAATCTAATAAGCCATTAAGATGCAGTTGCTGGGGTTGGTCTTTGGCTTGTAGATCAAGCTTGGCAAAGGGTTGATGGTTTAGGTTGAGTTCTAGCTGGCTTGCCAGTGTTTTAAAGCCTGCTTCAATCTGAGTCGCTAGCGTTAAGTGAAAAGGCAGTGGCTGCAATAGGGGTGGGTGCTGAATGGCTTCAGAGCTTAGACTTAGGCGCAGGTCGGGCTTAAGTTCTGGAAAAGCACTGCTGGCTTGCAGCTTAATCATCAAGGGTTGCAAGATTTTTAAATCGGTGGTGGGCAAGCTTTGGCTAAGTTGCAAATCTAAAGATTGTTCAACAAAGCCGGTGAGCTTTGCAAAATCACTGGTCAGTAAATTATTAGCCGAGTGATTAATGCGTGTGTTAGCCGCTAGGTTAAGCTGCAAACTCCCTGGCAACTCTTTCAAGCTGGGTTCCACAAACACCTTAGCTAGGCTAGTGGGCAGGTTTAATACTAGCTGTGGCTGCAAGTTAAGCTGGCGCGGCTGATTACTAACCACCAAACCCAATTTAGCTAAATCTAACTGGTTTAATAGGCTGGTTGCTTGCAGTTTTAAGCTGGATAAATCTTGCAGCAGTTCAACTTCTAACCTTTGTTCAAAATCAATGGGTTGGAAAGAAAATTCAGTGGCTAGCTGTTGAACGTTAATTTTTAAATCAGCCAGCAATTTATCGGCTTCATTGTGGCTAGTTAATAGCAGGCTTAGCTGATTAAAAGCATAGTTTTCTTCACCCCTAACTAGCTTTAAATCGGTTAAAAGCTGTTCTAATTTCACCCTAACTTCTAGGGCTTCTTGCTGTAGGCTGGGCAGGTTAACCTGTGATTCTAGGGTTAACTGGTAGCTAGGTAAATTAAGGCTTAGGCTTTCTTGTTGCTGTTTTAAGTTAAGGTGCGAATTAGCTAAATTAAAATTCAGCTTGGCTGGTGCCAATTTAAATTGCCAAACACCTTGCTGCTTGGTTAGTTCAATGGCTAGGTTTAAATTTAAGTTAGGTTGGCTGGTTAGGTCTAATGTTTGGGCTGGCGCTGAATTAAGGACGACTACCAGCGGTGCTAAAGAGGCCAACTGGGTAGTTAACTCTGCAACTATACCGTTATCTTGCCAATCCATTGCGGCAAAAAAATCTAACTCGCCTTGCCAAGTTGCATGGAGTTGCTGTTTGCGTTCTTCAACACGCAAATCTACTTTAACGTCATTTAAAGATAATTCTTTTAAGTTAAGGCTAAGGGGCGGATTGTCTAATAACTCCGTTACTTCAGCTAACAAAGCATTTAAATCTAATGCTTCAGTTGCTTCCTCTTTAACAGGTACTTTATCGGCTTCTAAATCTAATAATAAACAGCCCGTTGCTTGTAGGTCGGTTAAGGCTAGATTGTTAACTAATAAGTGTTTATCTAACAAATCTAAAGCAGAAAAATCTAAAGCAACTTCAGCCAAAGTTAAATTAAAACCTTCACACTTAACAGGGGCAGCCGCTAGTGCATTACCTGCTGAAGCTGGCTCGTTAGCAGTGGTTGCAATTTGGCTAACCTGAATGCCTTTTATAGTAATAGAGCGCAGAAGATCAATGCGTAGCTGACTAAGTTCAACCTGAAACCCTGTTTGTTCGGCAATAATGGGTTGAAGCCTAGGCCAAAGGTGGTTCTCAACTAAAGAAGATTTAAGCGCAAAATACACCCCAGCCAAAATAACTAAGGGCAACAACAATAAGACCGCAAAGCTAATTAACCAAAAACTTGGCCGCTTTAAAAAAAACTTTTTGGGCTTTATTACCTTATTTGCCGCTGCTGGGGTGTCCTGAGTCATCGAGTGTTTTCCTTGGTTGCTTTATTTAACCACTAGTTAGCTGGAGCGCCATTTTCAACCCACTTAATAAAGTCGCTTAAAGCAGCACCGCTAATTAATCCGCCTTGAACAGTATGGATAGTGTAAGCGGCACAGGTTGCACCATTTTGGTTTGAAACTATCGACAATAAAGAAGAGTCTTTTACAGAGTTAGCTACAACATACTTTCCAGCACATTCTTGCGCTGTAGCAAGCCAGTTAGGGTAATTAGTTCTGTTTTTACCAACTAAACTAGTGTGAAAACTGGCTTTAGTTGTTAAATTCGGCCCTGCACTTTCTAGCCCTTGTGGACCATGACAAGAACCACAGCCTTGTATGACTGGGTGTTCAAATAGTTTTGCTAAACTGCCTTCTGGGTGCTGAGAGTCAGAGCCTTGTTTTTCATCGTCATCACTACAGCCAGCGAAAAGGGCGAGTAGCGCTAAAACTAATAAAATTCGGCTAGTAGCTAACAAGTGCCTTAGTTTATTCATTGGCCTTAGTTGATTCATTGTTTGGTTCCTTTTCTTAATTATTTAATTAGCGTGGTGAGAAGCGTCTTTCTATGCCCGCTTCCGCCATTATCTTAGTTGAAATTTCTTCAATTGAATAATGGGTTGAGTCGACAAAGCTAATATTGTGTCGGCTGTACAAACTTTCTACTTCTTCAACTTCACGAATGCACTGCTTTAAAGAAGCATATTGGCTATTGGCACGGCGTTCATTGCGTATTGAAGAAAGGCGTTCTGGCTCAATGGTTAGGCCAAATAATTTGTGCCGAAAAGGGCGCAGGGCTTTGGGCAGTTCGCTGTCTAGTAAATCATCTTCAGTAATGGGGTAGTTAGCAGCCCTTATTCCAAATTGTAGCGCCATGTAAATGCAGGTTGGGGTTTTGCCACAGCGTGAAACACCGACTAAAATAATGTCGGCTTTGTCGTAATGGTGGGTTCGCGCACCGTCATCATTGTCTAGGGCAAAGTGAACTGAATCTATCCGTGCTTTATAAGTGTCGCCTGCTGTTTTAGACATGCCGTGGCTTTTGCCTACTGAATAGGTCGAGCGGGTATTAAGCTCTTCTTCAAGTGGTTCTAAAAAAGAGGAGAAGACATCAATATTTAAGGCATTGCTGCTACTAATAATGGTGCGTATGGCTTGGTCAACCACAGTATCAATTAATAAAGGCCGTGCGCCATCTTTAACAGCAGTAGCGTTTACTAATTCAACTATGGCGTGGGCTTTTTCTTTAGTATTGATATAAGGCTTGGTTATGGTTTCAAATTGTATGCCTTCAAATTGTGCTAATAGGCTGCGCCCTAGTGCTTCTGCGGTAATGCCTGTGCCATCTGAAATGAAAAATGCGGTGCGCTTCATAGGAGTTCCGTCGTCTTAATTCGTGTTATCATCTGCATGAAATAGAGTGGCTTAGCACTCGGCAAGTAATTTTGCCTGTTTTTAGTTGCTAAAGCCATGAGTGAACTTTTTTCTGATTGGAGACGTGTCTTGAGCAAAACAGCTGTGGGTGAGTATATTGTCTGGTTCGACCAGCTGGGTATGCAGGACGTGGAGCGAGTTGGTGGTAAGAACGCTTCGCTAGGTGAAATGATTAGCAATCTAGCCTCTGCTGGGGTGCAAGTGCCTGGTGGTTTTGCCACAACTGCAGAAGCCTACCGTGAATTTTTAGCCCATGAAGGTTTGGCTGATCGAATTAATAAAGCCTTAGATGAATTAGACGTTGAAGACGTTAAAGCCTTGGCTGTTTGTGGTACACAAATTCGCCAGTGGATTATTGAAACGCCCTTCCCCCCTGCCTTAGAAACCGCCTTGGCTGAAGCTTATACTCAGCTAGAACAAAAAAGCCCCGGCTTAAAAGTAGCTGTGCGCTCCTCAGCAACCGCTGAAGATTTACCCGATGCTTCCTTTGCAGGCCAACAAGAAACCTTCTTAAACATTCAGGGTTTTGCTGAAGTTAAGCAGGCCGTTCATGAGGTTTTTGCTTCTTTATTTAATGACCGAGCTATTTCTTACCGTGTTCACCAAGGCTTTGAACATGCTGGTGTGGCACTTTCTGCAGGCGTTCAAAAAATGGTGCGCTCTGAAACGGGGACTGCTGGCGTTATGTTTACCCTAGACACTGAATCAGGTTTTCGTGATGCGGTGTTTGTTACCAGTGCTTATGGTTTAGGTGAAACAGTCGTACAGGGCGCAGTTAACCCCGACGAGTTCTATGTTCATAAACCCACACTAGCAGCAGGCCGCCCCGCTATTTTACGTCGTAGTCTTGGCAGCAAATTAATTAAGATGGTTTATGGCGAAGCAGCAACTACGGCTAAGTCGGTTAAAACCGTTGATGTCGATAAAGCAGAAAGGGATCGCTTCTCTTTAACTGATGACGAAGTTATGAACCTTGCTCGTCAAGCGATGATTATTGAACAGCATTACCAGCGCCCGATGGACATAGAATGGGCTAAAGACGGTGATGACCAGCAGCTTTACATAGTGCAAGCTCGCCCAGAAACAGTAAAAAGCCGTGATGCTAGTAACATTATGGAACGCTTCTTATTAAAAGAGCAGGGACAAGTGCTTGTTGAAGGCCGTGCAATCGGCCAGCGCATTGGTGCAGGACGGGTGCGTATTGTTTCAGGCCCTAATGAAATGGACAAGGTTGAAGAAGGCGATGTGTTAGTTACCGACATGACCGACCCTGACTGGGAACCGGTGATGAAGCGTGCTTCTGCCATAGTCACTAACCGTGGGGGTCGTACTTGCCACGCCGCCATTATTGCCCGTGAAATGGGCATTGCAGCGGTGGTGGGTTGTGGCGATGCTACCGACAAGCTTGAAGATGGGCAGTTAGTGACTGTTTCTTGTGCTGAAGGTGACACGGGCTTTGTTTATGAAGGTAAGCTTGATTATGAATTGCTGACCAATAGCATTGAAGCCATGCCAAAAATCCCCTTCAAAATTATGATGAATATTGGTAATCCTGACCGTGCCTTTGGTTTTGCTGCCCTGCCAAATGAAGGCGTTGGCCTTGCCCGTTTAGAATTTATTATTAACCGTATGATCGGCATTCACCCCAAAGCGTTGCTTGAATTTGACAGCCTGCCCAGCGAACTGCAAGCCACCATTAATGGCCGCATTAAAGGCTATGCGGGACCGGTTGATTTTTACGTTGAAAAATTGGTTGAAGGCATTGCAAGTTTGGCGGCTGCTTTCTGGCCTAAACGGGTTATTGTGCGTTTATCAGATTTTAAATCCAACGAATATGAAAACCTAATTGGCGGTAAGTTATACGAGCCTGCCGAAGAAAACCCCATGCTAGGTTTCCGTGGCGCTTCACGTTACTTATCACCTAAATTCCGTGATTGTTTTGAACTTGAATGCCGTGCCTTAAAAAAAGTGCGCGATGTGATGGGCCTAGACAACATTGAAATTATGGTGCCTTTTGTTCGTACCCTAGGTGAAGCTAAGGGTGTATCAGAACTGCTTGAAGCCAAAGGTTTGGTGCGCGGTGAAAATGGCTTAAAGCTAATTATGATGTGTGAATTACCAGCCAACGCCCTGTTAGCCGATGAGTTTTTAGAATATTTTGATGGCTTTTCGATTGGCTCTAATGACTTAACCCAGCTAACCCTTGGCTTAGACCGAGATTCAGGCATAGTTGCTCATTTGTTTGACGAACGTAACCCTGCCGTTAAAAAGCTACTTTCTATGGCAATTGATGCTTGTAAGCGCCAAGGTAAATACGTGGGTATTTGTGGCCAAGGGCCATCTGATCACCCTGACCTTGCCCGCTGGTTAATGGAACAAGGCATAGATTCTGTTTCGTTAAACCCCGATGCTGTGTTAGATACTTGGTTTATGTTGGCGAACCAAACACCTGAACAAGCAGTAAAATAAACAAAATAAACTAGGAGTAGAAGATGGAATACGTAACCCCAGATTTGTGTGATGCCTACCCAGAATTAATTGAAGTGGTTGAACCTATTTTTAATAACCTAGGTGGCCGAATGTCTTTTGGTGGCCAAGTAGTCACCATTAAGTGCTTTGAAGACAACTCTTTAGTTAAAGAAGAAGTTGAAAAAGACGGTACGGGTAAAGTGCTGGTAGTGGATGCTGGCGGTTCTTTCCGTTGCGCTATGTTGGGCGATATGCTGGCCGAAAAAGCGGTTGAAAATGGCTGGGAAGGCATTGTTATGTACGGCTGCATCCGTGATGTAGACATTATTAACGAGCTAGATTTAGGCGTGCAAGCGTTAGGCACCCACCCTAAAAAGTCTGAAAAACGCGGTGTGGGCGAATACCAAATCCCCGTTTCTTTTGGTGGCGTTACTTTTGTGCCCGGTGATTACGTTTATGCCGATAATAACGGCATCATTGTTTCCCCCGAGCCTTTAAGTATGCCTGAGTAGATAACCATGTTACGCACTGCCCGTTGTTTGTTTTTGCCTTTAGCCAGCGTGTTATTACTAACCGCCTGTGGTTCTGAATCTGCCGATTCAGGCCAGCCACACAAGCAACCGGCAGTGGTTGGCTTTTCTGATAATGAATTACTGCCTAGCACTGCGGCTGAAAATAATATTGAACAGGGTGCCAATCAAGCACTCAGGCAACCTGAAATTGCTAGCGATTCTTCTAGGTTACAACCTGCCTCTGGCTGGAATTACAGCCAGCAAGCCGTTGCTGCGGCAAACCCTTTGGCTGCAGAAACAGGGCAAGCCCTGTTAGCCGCTGGGGGCAACGCCCTAGATGCCGCCATAGCAGCGCAACTCGTACTTAATTTAGTTGAGCCACAATCAAGCGGCATCGGTGGTGGTGCTTTTTTATTAAGCTGGAAAGACGGTGAATTGATTGCTTGGGATGGTCGAGAAACTGCCCCAGCCGCTGCAACCCCTAATTTATTGTTAGATGAACAAGGCCAGCCATTACCTTTTATGGCAGCAGTAACCAGCAGCCGAAGTGTTGGCGTTCCAGGTTTGTTAAAAATGCTGGAAGCGGCCCACAAAAAACAAGGCCAGCTGCCTTGGAAAGCATTATTTGAACCTGCGATCAAGCTTGCCAAAGAAGGTTTTGCCATTAGCCCTCGGCTGCATTTATTATTAGAAAAAGACCCCGTTTTAAGGAATAACCCTGCTGCTCGTGCTTATTATTACC
>JAAYGA010000349.1 GCA_012727935.1 Pseudomonadaceae bacterium
AAGATGGCAACACGCAAACCAAAAGGTTTAGGTAGAGGCTTAGAGGCTTTATTAGGCGCTGATGCTGCGGCAATTGATGAGCTTGGAAAGCGTCCTGACTCCATCGAAGGGGTGCAGTCAATTCCATTAAAACAAATTCAAGCGGGTAAGTATCAGCCTAGAACATTAATGGACGAGGGCGCGTTAAACGAATTAGCTGAGTCAATTAAAAGTCAGGGCTTAATGCAGCCAATTTTAGTACGTCCATTGAAAAAAACGGGCTCGATTAAGTTTGAGATTGTTGCGGGTGAGCGTCGTTTTAGAGCTGCAGAAATAGCAGGCCTAAAAGAGATTCCTGCTCTAGTTCGAGAGATAGCAGATAAAAATGCCGCTATCATGGGACTCATTGAAAATATGCAACGAGAGGATTTAAATCCCCTCGAAGAAGCTCATGGTGTGAAGCGCTTAATTGATGAGTTTAGCTATACGCATGAACAAGCTGCCCAAGCCATTGGTCGCTCCCGGTCAGCCACCAGTAATTTATTGCGCTTAATCAATTTAGCTGAGCCTGTGCAAACCATGCTATTAGCGGGTGATATTGATATGGGGCATGCGAGAACATTACTTGCGGTAGAGTCTGCGGCACAAATTTTATTAGCAAATGAAGTTGTAGCTAAACGATTATCTGTCCGAGAAACTGAGCGTTTAGTAACTCGCTTTTTAAATGGTGAATTAGAGCAAAATGCTGCACCGCAGCGAAAGACGGTAAGTGCTGATGTAAAGCGATTTGAAACAGTATTAGCTGATTATTTAGGTACGACGGTTAGTATTAAAGCAAACAATAAAAATAAAGGGTATTTGCAAATTTCTTTCCAGAATTGGGAACACTTAAATGATCTTTTAGAAAAGCAGGGATTACAGCAATTGTTTAAAGAGCATTAACTGTAATAATAAAGAAAGATAAAAAGCCTTTGTTGCAATGCAATAAGGGCTTTTTTTATTACATAAAAAAAAGAAAATTAGAGGGATAGCTTATAATCACGCGACTAAATTAAATGTAGTCAATTGCTACTCTTTTTATTCTTGCCACAAGCAAGGGGGGACGTATGTTTAAATCAATAACAAACTTTTCAGTACGCTTAGTAGAGCGCTATCTACCGGATCCGTATATTTTCGTTATTATCCTGACCTTAATCGCAGGAGGGGCAGCGTTAATCGGAGAACAGAAAACGCCAATGGAAATCATCAATATGTGGGGTGATGGTTTCTGGGGTCTACTAAGTTTTACGATGCAGATGCTCTTGGTTTTGGTCGCTGGTTATATGTTAGCCAGCACGCCTGCCGTGCGAAAAATACTATCGACGTTAGCTTCTGTACCTAAAACGCCTGGTGCCGCCATTATCATGGTGACTGTGGTGGCTTTAGCAGCAGATTGGATTAACTGGGGTTTTGGTTTAGTGGTGAGTGCTCTTTTTGCTAAGGAGTTAGCTCGAAAAATCCGAGTGGATTATCGTTTGCTTGTGGCCAGTGCTTATTCCGGTTTTATTGTATGGCACGGTGGTTTGGCAGGATCTATTCCCTTGACCATCGCAACTAAAGGGCATTTCCACGAAGGTCAAATGGGTATTATTTCCACCAGTGATACTATTTTTTCCACGTTCAATATGCTGATAGTGGTTGGGATGTTTATCATTGTGCCTTTAGTGAATCGCATGATGATGCCTGATGAAAAAAATAGCGTATACATTGATCCTTCTCTATTAGAGGATTCCTCTGCTAACAAGGTGGCAGATAACGATACGCGTCCTGCTGCTCGTTTAGAAAACAGCCGTATTTTAGCGATGCTAATTGGCTTTAGTGGGCTGACCTATTTATTTAACTATTACATCATCCGTGGCGAAGGTCTAAACCTTAACGTCATTAACTTCACTTTTTTGATGTTAGCGATTGTGTTGCATGGTAACTCACGCAATTTATTAAATGCTCTCGAAGAAGCCATTAAGGGCGGTGCAGGGATTGTTATTCAGTTCCCGTTCTATGCCGGTATTATGGCTATCATGGTGCAATCAGGTTTAGCTGCCTCTTTATCTGATTGGTTAGTGTCCTTTGCTTCAGCAACTACCTTGCCTTTCTGGACTTTCTTAAGCGCAGGTATTGTGAACGTATTTGTGCCATCTGGCGGTGGACAGTGGGCGGTGCAAAGTCCGGTTGTTATTGCTGCAGCGCAGTCCTTAGATGCTGATTTAGCGCGTGTAGCGATGGCCGTAGCATGGGGTGATGCATGGACTAACTTATTGCAACCGTTCTGGGCGTTACCTGTTTTAGCGATTGCCGGTTTGAAAGCAAAAGACATTATGGGCTTTTGTCTTATTCAGCTTTTTGTGACGGGCGTGCTTATCTCTGTCGTTTTAACTTTCGTTTAATAGAAACGAAAAACAACTACGTAGACGCATTGCGTAGCCTACACATTGAAAAATGGGGTTTAGCTATAAGCTAAGCTCATTTTTTTAATTAATGATTGACATTCTTTGTTTTTTTGTCCATAATACTAATCTTTGGTTGGCTTAAAAGATAAAAAAACCAAAAACAGCCAAAAATAGCTTGACAGTACTAAACTGCTCAAGCATAATCACATTTCTATATATGGTGGGATACCCAAGTGGCTAACGGGGGCAGATTGTAAATCTGTTGGCTTACGCCTACGTAGGTTCGAATCCTACTCCCACCACCAAATTTCATATAGTTGCACTTGAGTTTACGGGTGTAAATGAATCGCCTGCGGGTGTAGCTCAATGGTAGAGCAGAAGCCTTCCAAGCTTAAGACGAGGGTTCGATCCCCTTCACCCGCTCCATGCCTAGCTACTTATGATGTTTTTCCACATCTATAGGGTCAAAGTGGGTCATCACATCTAAAACGGGTAGAGCTCT
>JAAYGA010000350.1 GCA_012727935.1 Pseudomonadaceae bacterium
TTGATGGCATAGAAATTGAAGATGCCCAATGGTACCCCTTTGACCAACTGCCTGAACTACCCACTAAAACGTCCATATCACGCTATTTAATTGATTCATTTTTGCGTTGGAAAGGCGTTATTTAACTTGCTTTAAACAGGATAAAGTCATGTCACAACTTTTACGCATTATTCTGATTCACACCCACCTGCCCGGCGTGGTGGAAATTCAAATGGATCAACACACCAACATTTGTGGTACTAACGCTTCGGGCAAAACCACCTTACAAAGGCTGATTCCTGTTTTTTATGGCGAGCTGCCCAGCCGTGTGGTGCCTAAAACCCGTAAAAAGTTTGATGAGTTTTACCTGCCTTTTAGCAACAGTTACCTTATTTATGAATACCGACGAGCCGGTGGCGATATTTGCCAAACTGTTATAACCCGTAAAAGTGAAGGTGGATTAGAGTACCGTTTTGTAGGTGCGCCTTATTCAAGCGAACACTACCTAGAAGAAACCAGTGAAGGCGTAAAAGCCTACAGCTATGCAGACTGGGCCAGCAGATTACGCCAAGCTGCCGTGGGGCCAATTTCACATAAAATTACTGCCACCAGCGAATACCGCAGCATTATTCAAAACGATACTGCCACTTTAAGAAGTAATGCTACCGACAGTTTAAAACTGCGCCGCCTAGCCGCTGATTTTAGCCTAGTCAGTGGCAGTCATAAACTGCGCCACATTGAAAAGCTGGTCAGTGCGGTGCATGCCAAAGAAGGCAAGATGGACACTTTAAAAGCCATGTTAGCGGCCATTTTTGAAGAAGATGGCGTAACGCTACCCACCACACGGGTAAGAAATACTAAGGCAAGGGAATGGATACAAAACATGCGCCAGTCCATGAAGCTTGCCCAGCTGGAAGAAGATTTTGAGCAGCTAAAAAAGCTGGCGCAAGCACTGGAAGGTTTTGAAGCACAGCTGGCGGCTTTACAGCCCTTGTTATTGCAAGATCAGCAAGAACAAAACCAGCGTTGGGCTGACAATGAAGGGCAGGCAAACCAGCTGCGAGGCAAACTGCAGCAGCTAAAAATTCACTACGAAGCCGACCTGTCAGAACACAACAGCCAGCTAAGTAAAACAGAACATGATTTGCAAGAAACATTGACTCGCTTAAACCGTATTCAAAGCCGCTATGAAGACTATGAAGCAAGGGACATGGCCAAGCTGCAAAGGGATACCGATGCTCTGCCCTTATGGCGTGAAAACCTAGTTGAACTGCAAGAGCAATACCAGCTGATTGCAGCCCAGCACGATGATTTAGAACGCCAACTAGACCTACGCAAAATTAAACTGGCCACCAGCCTTGAACGCTTAAGCCAACAGCACAGCCTGAAGGCACGGCAATTACAGCAACAAAAAGACCAAGTAAGAGCCAGCCAAGACAAGCAGCTGGCAAGCCTTGATCAAAACTTTCAAAACCGTTACCAAACCCAGCAAAACCTGTTTGCTGAACAGCTAGCGCAAAGCAAAAGTGATTTGGCTGTATTGCAAACGCAGCTGAACCATTCGCCCTTAACTGCTGCTGAATTAGACCAGTTAAGTAAGGCCGAATCCCGTTTAGAACAAGCCCAAACCCAAGCTCAGCACCAGCACCACCAATTTCAAAACTTGCAGCAGCAAAAGCTAGCCACCCAACAGTTGCGTGACCTAGCAGCCCAGCAGCTAGCCCAGCAGCACCAAGCCCTGCAAACTGCTGAAAACCATGTGCAACAATTGCACCGGCAACTGAACCCAGTGCAGGGCAGTTTAAGGCATTTTTTACGCCTGCATTACCCTGATTGGGAACAGAGTTTAGGCAAGGTTATTGATAAAAATCTATTAGAACGCCAAGACCTGCAACCCAGTTTTAGCGAACCCAGCCCTAGCTTGTATGGTTTGAATTTAGAATTAAACGCGTTAGAACTGCCTGATTATGCCCAAGATGAAGCCGCCATTAAGCATTTAATAATTACGGCAGAACAGGCTGTAACAGATGCTAGACAGCAAAAAACCTTAGCCGAACAGGCATTGCAACACCAGCATGAGAAATTTTTGCTGCAAAGTGCCCAGCTAGACCAAGCCCAGTGGCAGGTGACTGAAAGTGATCAGGACATTGACCATGCAAGGAATGCCCGTGACCGCCTAAAAGCCGAGCAGCAAACACAAATTAACCAGCGCCAAGCGAAAATACGCCAACAGCTAGGCGAGCAACAACAGCAGTTAGAACACTTAGGCCAGCAACAGCAGCACGACTTGCAAGCCATGAATAAAGACCACCAAGCCCAGCGTTTAGAACTAAAAGCCGATGGGCAAACCGAGCTAAGCAACCTTGACGATCAGCTGGCTCAGCTTGAAGAACAGCTAACGGCCAAGCGTGAAGAAAACCAAGCCCAACTTAAAGTGTTAGAGCAGATTTTTGCACAAGAGCTAAGTGCCAAAGGCATAGACACCCAGCAACTAAGTCATTTAAAACAGCGGCAGCAGGCATTGCAAAGCACCATTGTTAGCGTAGAAAAGCAAAGCCGTGAACTGAACACTTGGTTAGAGTTTATTCAAGTGGATTGGCAGCACCTTCGCCCTGAATTGCTTGAACAAGAAACCCAGTATAAGCAGCAAGAAAGGGCATTAAATCAAGCCTTGGCGGCGCTTAAAAATACCTACTTTAGCCAGCGCAAAATACTGGATGAACAACAACAGCAGCACAAAGAGCAGATGCAACAGGCCGAGGCATTTATTAACCAGCTAACCAGCCTGCTTAATAAGCTTGATTTACTGAATTTGCTAGATGTGCTGCCAGCTAACTTAACGGCCACGGCAGATTTGGTTGAACGCCTTGCCAGAGCCAATACCGCCCTTGAGATGCTGAGCTTACAAGACAAGGCGCTTATTAAGCAGTTTGATGCCTTTGAGCAGCTGTTAAGCCAAGATGCTGGCGCTAATTTTTTAAGCCACTTTGAAAAAGAACGCAGCCAATTACCTGCCACCGCCACCAAGCGCCAACAGCTGCCCATTCTGGTTAGCCTGCTGCACTTGTTAAAAGACCAGCAACAACAGCTATTGGACATGGGTGAAAACATGGGGGGTGATCTTAAAAAGTTCTTTACGGTATTCAGTGATATTAACCGGCGCATTGTGTTACAAAGCCGCCGTTTAAGTGAAGCCGTGACTGATGACCTAGTGCTAGATGGCATTAATAAGTCAGAGGTTAAAATTCTTTCTACCATTGATGAGTTAGGTTTTTGGCAGCCACTAAAGCACTTTGCTAAACACTACGATGAATGGCAAAACTCTGGCAAGGGCTTGCCAAGCGATGATTATTTAAATGCCCTAGCTGATGTGGTGGAACTGATTCGTGCTGATGAAAGCTACAGCATTGAATCTTTGTTAAGGCTTGAGCTGCACCTTAACGAAGGCGGTTCTGATTTAGTGATTAAAAATGATCGCCAACTGCTTGAATCCTCTAGTCATGGTATGGCTTATTTAATTTTGTGCAAATACCTTCTAGCCTTTACACGCTTATTAAGAGGCGATGCCAAGGTTGCCTTACATTGGCCGATTGATGAAATTGGCACCTTGGCTTATCACAACGTTGAAAAACTATTTTTAGCCTGCAGCAGCAATAACCTAATCATTGTGGGCGCTTTTCCTAACCCAGAATCGGATGTATTAATGCTTTTTGAACACCGTTATTTAATTGAACCCAGCCAACAAGACCCCAGCCAACGCCAGCTAAAACGCATTCAACCCCAAGTTAGCCGCCTTGCCGCCCGCCTTGCAGAAATAAACCAGGAGCCTAGCCAATGATTAGCCACGGCCCTTTGTTAGAACGCCTGCTTGCCGGTGATTTTATTTGCCAAATAAATGACAGTGATGCCCACCGTCGATTAAGCGATGCCACGGTTCAAGAAAGCTTTAACCACTACCTGCGCCCCTTAAACCGCCGCTTGGTTAGCAACGATGAACAGAGCGTTTATTTTCTTGGTTACCATGAACTTAACCCAGCTGCCCGTGACCATTTAAGCAGCCAATTTGCTTTAACCGTGCAATCGCTGCTGCCTGTTTTGGAATGGTTGCAGCTGGTTCAAGAAACTTTGGGTAGAGACACGGCTTTAACCGCCGGTGATATTTTAAAATTACAAGAATTTATCTTACGTGCTGAAGACAACCAAGGCTTAAGGCAGCGCATACAACAACTGGCCACTGACCGTTTTTTTAATAGTAAAAGTGACCTATTAGACCAGCAAATAAAACTGGTTTTTAGCCGCCTTAAAGAACACGGCTACCTAGTTCAACCCCACGGCAACCGCCAATATTACCGTGTTACCGGCAAACTAGATTACTTGCTGGATGTGATACGTTTTATTCGTGATGAAGAACAGTTGCCGGTTGAAGACCAGCCCACGCAAGGGGGGCTTATTTAATGGCAACGGCTTATTCTACGCAGGGGCTGGCACAGCAAACCGATGACTCAAGGTTAACCTCTAACCTGTTTTCAGTGGGGGCCGAGCGCCTTGCCCTTTTAGGTAAGCACGCTAAGGTTTTAATGCAGGCCTACCTAGACGGCTTTATTGACGAAACTGCCCTGAATGATAAGGCGCTAAAAAGTTTGATGAGCGCCCGTATTTTATGGCGACCCGATGAGCAGCAACCCTTAACGCTGCGCCCTTTGGTTAGCGAGCTAATTGCCAGCATGGTGGCCGATGAAAGCCGCCGCCAAGTGAATGCCGATGTAGCAGAAAAGCTAGAACAGATTCATAACCGTGTGCAAGCCTACAAAGAAGCCCAGCACCAAGGCGATTACCTAATAGCTGAAACCCAGCTGCAACGCTTAACGGAGCAGGTTCATGATTTAAACGGCCAATTTGAAGAGGCGATTGATAGCTTATGGAACCGTTTAAACAGTGATTTTGGTTTTGTTGGTAGCTTAAAAGATAAAATTCGTGAAAACCAACGTGCCCAGCAACAATTAAGGCGCTTGCTTGATGGCTTAGAACTCATCGATTTTAGCCAACTGATTGAACTGGCCGAGGGTAATAGCTATTTAAGAAAACTTTTGGTTAGCCAGCTACAACAACAAGCCAGCACCCACCACAGTAGCCTGTTAGAAGTACAAAAACGCCTAATTGAACTGTTGGCTAAATTTCGTCAACAACAAGAACGCTCGCTGCTTATTAATTCTATGGCGGCTTATTTACGCCAACACCCCGCTTACCGGCCAGCCAATTACCCACAGCGCACCCAAGTCCCCAAGCTATTTAACCAAGCTGCGGCGATTATTCCAGCGGCAGGCATTGCCCTAGACAAAGCCAGTGAACGTCAACACCTTGCAGAACTGATTCACCGCCTACCTAAACAAAAAGCGGAACAACCTAAAGAGCAGCCTGCTGCCCAATTTACTGAACGGCTGGTCGATGAAGAAGTTGCTGCACGCCAACAGGCATTAAAGCAAGATGTTGAAAACTTCTATCTTTATGTGGTGGAGCAAAATCAACCCATTAGCGCCCAGCAGTATTTAGATGCACAACCGCTGGCGTGGGATAGCGAAATTTGGCTTTACCAAGTGCTGGCTGATTACCAATCGCTACCTAAAGAACAACAGCAAATGTTAAGCCTAAAAAACCAAGAAACTAAAGCGTCAGCGATGAACCATTTGATGTTGATAAGTGATATTTATGTGCAACTAAGGTAGTAGATTAAAATGATTAATAGCCGTGCTTTATCTGGGCAAGCCAATAGCTGGCTAACAAAACAAGAAGCTTCCCTGAAAGCTTTAGGCAGCAAGCCGGTAAAGCTTAAACTTAAAGTCATGCAAGAAATTTTAGACTGGTGCGTTAACTTAGATTTAGTCGCTGAAAGCAGCCTGCATAAACCTGAATTCATTTTAACAGGCCAGCTGCTAAACCTTATTGCCACTACCCAGCGGCAGTTAGACCAAGCTAGCTTTAGAGTAGATTTAACTAATAAAACCCGTTTAGAGCAGGCAAGCTTAAGCAACCAAGAACAAAAACGCAAAGGCCACAGCCCTAGGCATAACCGTTTTTTAATGCGCTTAGCTCAGCCAATCACTTCAGAATTAAACTTTTCAGCCCAATTTATAGATGTGCGTTTAGAGCAGCTCGATTTAAACCAATTCACACACCTGCTAGTGGTAGAAAACCTTGATTGTTTTTATGAGCTAGAAAAGTTTGCCATTACCGAAACACCAGAGCAACTGGTTGTTTACCGTGGTGATAAGACTTCTAGCCAAGGGTCTAAAGAACTGCGCAAAGCTTGGTTAGCGGCTAATAAACCCGCTTGCTACTTTGGCGACTTTGACCCAGCTGGGGTAAGAATTGCCTTAGCAGGTAAAACCTATCAAAGCATGTTGCTACCTAAGCTTGGTGTTCTTCAAGAAAATGCGACAGCAGCCATGTTGCCTAATGAGCAACTTAAGTTTTTACCTAACTTAGCTAAACAAACTGACTTAACAAAAGAATTTCAAAACTACTGCCAAACCTTGCAAGGGCTTAAAGCGTTAAGGCAGCAAGCAATGCAAGGAATGGCGTTGGTGGAGGTAAATATTTAAAAAAACACCGTTTTCAATGAATAGAAACGGTGTTTGAGTTACTTCAAACCTTCAAATGGATTGTTTGCGTTTTACTACTAGCTTCAATTTCTTCTAGGCTGGCAGCGGTGGTTAGTTCTAGGCTATTAGGTGATTTAACCCTTGCAAATAACGCATAGGCTTCAGCAGCGGAAGGAAAGTCGATGCGGTGTTTTTGAATTTCTGGGTCGCCTGCGGGCATAGCTGTAAGAGCACGGGGGCTAGTGGTGGCGTAAAGGTTAAACACACCGGCTTGCAACATGCCAAGCTCTTGCCATTCGTTATAGGCAGTATCTGAGTTAAGCACGGGTTCAAACTTACCACGGCGCATTTTGCCAATAAACCAAGCAAAGGGTGCTTGCCCATCGTGTCGCTCACGCACCTTGTTCAGCAAAAGTGTATTTTCGCCCGGCGTTACCTGCAATAACCCTAAAGCAACGCCTGTTTTGGCGGTTGGGGTATGTGGGTTTTCGGTGCTGATTGGCAAGGGTGCATGAATAATGATTTCTGGTAGTTGCTCACCAAAAGCTTGTTTACACAGGGTTTGCCATTCTTCACCTTCGGTATTACATATAGCTTTTAAATGCCGCGAACGACTGCCATTACCGGCTAAAAGAAGGTGAATAGGGCTGTCTGGAAATTGAGGTTTAACTTTGGCGGCTTCAGCTAAAA
>JAAYGA010000381.1 GCA_012727935.1 Pseudomonadaceae bacterium
CCCCGTTCATGTAGGTATTACCCAGAAAAAGCCAGCCGTCTTTCCCTAGATAGGTTTGTTGGGGCTTGATAGATATCCCCATCTGATAACTAAGCCAGCCAAATAAGGGTTGAATTTTGTCCGTGTTATAGAGGTTCTTAATGGATTGATTCTGGTACAGATTCCACGCAGGAAGTAAGGCCAAAGATACCAAGAACACACACAGGAATGCATGGATTTTTTTTCTTATCATCGTCCGGCCTTAAAAGTTGTAGTAGAGAAAAACAGCGCTACTGCTGGTGTTCGTGGCATACATAGCAATGCTAAATAACCCCGTCATGTAGGCAACTTTGCCCCAGCCAATTCGCCCCTGAGTCGTCATCTGAAAGGCATTACGTTGGCTGCAGATCACAAAGGCAACGATAATCATGATAAAGCTTAATAGATAAGCCGTCAGGCTGGCAGGTAGATAGTGGTTAAAGGTGTCAATCAGAGTTCCGCCCCATGCGTAGTGATGGTAGGGGATGTCATGAGCTGTGATACTTTGTATAGAGGCAATATCCACCATACCTTTTAAAATTCGCCATGCATCGTCCATAGAGGTGGCACGGAAAAACACCCATGTGACGTTTACGAATAAAAAGGTGACGAGCCATGCGATGGGTTTAGGTAGGGTGCAGCCTGCGCTTTTCCAAAGGCGATGGGTAATTAAGGCCGTGCCGTGTAATGCACCCCACATGACAAACATCCAGCTGGCACCATGCCATAATCCCCCAAGCAAAAAGGTAATGAACAGATTGGCATACATCAGGTATTTACCATTGCGATTACCACCTAATGGAATGTACAGGTAGTCACGCAAATAACGGCCTAATGTAATATGCCAACGTCGCCAGAAGTCCTGAATGTCATACGCTTTGTAAGGGGAGTTAAAGTTTAATGGCAGCCAAATATTAAACAGCAGCGATGCCCCTATGGCCATATCGCAATAGCCGCTAAAGTCAAAGTAAAGCTGAAAGGTATAGGATAAGCTGGTTGCCCATGCACTAAAAAAATGGTGTTCTACACCTGAGGCAAAGCCTGCATCTGCCCAGATAGCAAATGTATCGGCAATCATCACTTTTTTAAATAGGCCAATACTAAAAATAAATAGCCCCATTAAAATATGTCGATGTCGCACACACCACGTCCACCTAGACGTAAACTGGCTCATCATTTCGGTATGATGCAAAATAGGGCCAGCAATCAGATGCGGAAAAAACGTGACAAACAACGCGTAGTTAATCAGGTCGTATTCTTTGGCTTTGCCTTGATAACTATCGACTAAAAACGCGATCTGGGTAAAGGTGTAGAAACTGATTCCTAACGGTAGAATGATATGAGTTAGATGAAATTCTGAACCAGTAAAGGTATTGATATTATTGATGAAAAAATTGGCATACTTAAAGTAGCCTAATAGTAATAAGTTGCCAGCAATCCCCAGAATCAACGCCCATTTTCTTTTTTTGTCATTTAGGTTGATGCGGGTTTGGTAGGGGGATGCAGCCCCACCAATAATAAAATTAAATAGTATCGAAGCCACCAGCAATGGAATATAGCTGATGCTCCAGTATCCATA
>JAAYGA010000351.1 GCA_012727935.1 Pseudomonadaceae bacterium
GAATAGTTCGAATCTCGTTTCCCGCTCCAAATTCTAAAAACCAGCCCTAGGGCTGGTTTTTTTTTATGGTTTTTTTATACAAATTATCTGTAGTCTAGCCCTAGGCTAAAGTAACTTAATCTTCCAACTGAATTTGATAAGACTCACCATCAATCTCAATAATATCTCCCGCAACAATCTTCTTACGCTTCTGCGTCTCCAGCTCACCATTCAACTTTACAAAACCATCAGCAACCGCTTTTTTCGCTTCTGCACCGCTGGTACGAACTCCTTCAAACTTTAAAATCTTATACAATTCAACGGGTTCTTTATTGATGAGTACTTGCTTCATTGTGGCCTACTTATTAGTGTGAAAATAACAAAGAGCTAAAGTAACACGAATACCTGAAAATACCATTAACTTGTAAGGGCGTATTGCATCACATCGCCAAAAGGAGCCTTACAAAATAAATGATAAAGCTGACGAAATATAGTGGTGGAATGCCTATAAGAGTACTAATAATTTTTTTGTGGCTTACAAGTTGTTCAGTTACACCTTAAGCTTTAGCCTAAAATATCCAGTTGCTTGCATAATTATCGGAGACCCTATGACTGAGTTAAATGCATTACAAATTGATACTGGCCCAGAACCAACCCACACCGTTATTTGGCTACATGGTTTAGGAGCCAATGGTCACGACTTTGAACCTATCGTGCCAGAGTTTACTTTTGCCAAAGAAACAGCCATACGCTTTATTTTCCCTCATGCTCCAGAACTTCCCGTCACTATTAATGGCGGCATGGTTATGCCTGCTTGGTATGATATTTTAGCGATGGATATTGACCGCAAAGTGGATACTAATCAGTTAAAAAAGTCGGCAGAACAGGTAGCACAGTTTATTGAAGCAGAAATCGCCAGAGGCATACCAAGTGAAAACATTGTTGTTGGTGGCTTTTCTCAAGGTGGAGCGGTTGCCTATGAATTAGCACTTAGTTATCCCCAGTCTTTAGGTGGTTTATTTGCTTTATCAACCTATTTTGCCACCGCTGACACCATTAACTTAAGTGAAGCTAACCGTAATATTCCAGTGTTTGTTGCTCATGGCAGTTTTGATCCGGTGGTTGCCGAGGCTTTAGGGCAAGCAGCAGTAAAGCGATTACAAGCAATGGGTTATCAACCGCAATACCAAAGCTATGGCATGGAGCACAGTCTTTGCCTAGAAGAAGTAAGGGATATGGATGCGTTTTTGGCTAGGTGGGTTACTGAAATATAGAAGTAATTAAAAGCCCAGTTGTTAGATTTTTGAAGAATGCTCACTAATCTTACCCCTAAACCAAGAAATTAAGTGGGTGTTCTTTAAAATCTCTTATAAGATACTCTACCACTAAGCTATCCCCCCAAATTTACGCCTCAAATTTATGCAAGGAATTTTAAAGTGTTTTCTTCTTCGTTGAACTTTCAGAAACGCTTATTTGTTACCGTTATTTTATCGGGTAGCATTTTTCTATTGTTTGGCTTGCTTTACACCCTAGATCATCGCAGCCAGTTGGCTGAAAAGACTATGCAAGAGCGTAGTAAATTTTTGCAAGTGGTGTTAAATGAGCGAATTAAATCTAAGGAAGAATTTGGGTTGGGTTTGGCTGTTATGCTGGCAAATAATTCATTAATTCAAAACTATCTTTTTGATAATGCGCGCGATGAAGCCCTTAATCTAATTAATAGTATTATTAAAAACTATGCTGAAACCACTAATTACCGTGGCTTAAAAATACAAATTCATACAGCTGAAGGGCGTTCTTGGTTAAGAAATTGGGAGCCTACAAGTTTTGGTGATGATTTATTATTTCGCCCTAGTATTAAAAAAATAACTCAAGAACGTAAGCCATTTGCTAGTTCAACAGAAGTTGGGCTGGTTGGTTTTACTATACGTGGCCTAGCACCTATTTTTATTAATAATCAATATATAGGTAGTTTGGAAGTGTTACAGGGTGTTGGCAGTGTTAGTCGAGATTTTGAAGCTGATGGGCAGGCTTATATTATGCTATTAAATAGAAGTATAATTAAAGATGCGCCTAGCCTTGCTAAAAATCAGGTCATTGCAGATTATCTATTACCTAATAATAACTGGTTTAATCGTCACACACTTGATTTTGCTAATTCCCTGAATTTAAGCAAGTCTAACCTATCTAATAAAACATTGAACACACAGTTAAATGATCAGTGGTTTGCTACTCAATTACCGGTAATTAATTCAGCTGGCGAGTTAATTGGTGTACACATTATTGGTGAACCTGCAGAAATGCTTGCCGAGCAAATTAAAGTTGCATCGGACGTGGCTTGGATGTTTATGCTGATATTGATACTGCTTATTTTTGGTATGGGTGGCATGGTTGCTTGGCAGGTACAGCAAGGAATTTTAGGGCCTATTACCAGCTTTCAGCGGCAACTAGGCGTTATTGCTGCAACCTTAGATATGACAAAACGTTTAAATACTAAAGATGGTGGTAGTTTGGGCGAACTGGCAACGCAAACTAATAGCTTACTTGCCCAATTAGAAGCGGCTATTAAAGGTGTACACCTAGGTTCAGACAGAATTAGTGCTACAGCAAAA
>JAAYGA010000352.1 GCA_012727935.1 Pseudomonadaceae bacterium
AAAGCTGACAGGTCGAGTTTTTCAGAGATTAGATAATGCAGAGCAAATTCGAAGGTGCCAAGCTGAAGCTGTTCTAAATAATTAATCACCACCATCGTCTGCTGGTTATAGTCGTAATGCTTGAATCGAGCCATCTCCCTGCCCTCGTTATCTGAAAATCCAATCAAACCATAATTTAGAAGGTTTTTCTACAGCCTGAACGCCTCAAACACCGGCGCAGCATAGCTGCGTCCGAGTGCTTTGACTTGTTATGGTTTTTGTACCAAAATATAATAAATATTGGTAATTTTGAGGTGATGTATGGCTAAAAACACAAGTATTAGTTTGGGTAACCATTTTGATCAGTTTATTGCACGACAGGTAGCTGATGGGCGTTATGGCTCGGCTAGCGAAGTAATTCGTGCTGGGCTGCGTAAGCTTGAGGATGAAAGCCAAAAGCTTGAAACACTGCGTGCACTTATACAAGAAGGTATAGTGAGTGGCACTGCCGAATATAGTTATGATGCCTTGATGGCAGAGCTTGATAACGAGCTTGGTAAATGAGTTTATTTTCTGTTTCAAGGGCTGCACGTGCAGACTTAAAAAATATAGCTGCATACACACAAAAGACATGGGACGCTGAGCAACGCAAAGCCTATATAAAAGATCTCGATCTAACCTTCCTTTTTTTAGCAGAAAACCCAATGTCTGGCACTCCTTGTGACTATATAATTTCTGGCTTAAGAAAGCATTCCCATGAAAGCCATACAATATTTTATGAAAACAGAGATGACTCAATTTTCATTATTCGGATTCTTCATAAAAGCATGGATGTTGAGTCGCAGCTTGAAAAACCATAACGCCCGCCACACAGGCGAGCAACTTGTTGCGAGTCCAGCGCCGAAGGCGCGATGTGCTGGCGTTTGTTAGCTCTGCTATAGTGTGGCTCGGCAAAAATTCCATCAATTAATAATTAGATTGAAGATTTATTTGGGCATGGTTTGAGAAAAATAGAAGACGATTTTACCGTTTTTCCGATGGCTTTTTTCACCACGCATCACTTGATACCCATGTTCCTGCCATTCATCATAGGTGAATTCGTCATCATCATCCCAATCCTCACCTCCATTAGAAATGGCGTTATTAGATTTAGTTTGACTGAAATAGAAAACAGCTTTCCCATTTTTTCGATGGCTTTTTTCACCATGTTTTACTTGACGCCCATGTTCTTGCCATTCATCGTAGGTCAATTCGTCCCTATCTTCCTCACAATCTGAATCATCGGCAAAACCGGACTGCCTCATAAAATTTGGCAAGCCATCTTCATCATGACCACCCATGTGTGAGTTTATGAAATCCCAGTCACTACCATCTCTGCCCATACTTGTTATTACTCCCAGCTAACGCTGCGCTCTGGGGCGAGTTTGGAGCGAAGCGGATAACTTGTCCAGCAGCAGCGCCTTGTTAGCCACGCAACTCTAAACCTTCCTTTATTATTTCTGGGTATCTAAATGCAATTTCAATTAATGCCTTTGCAGCACCTGAAGGTTGTCTACGTCCTTGCTCCCATTCTTGTAATGTTCTTGCGGAAATATGCAAAGCATCAGCAAATTCAGTCTGTGTTAACCCTGTTTTCATACGTGCTGAAGCAACATCATTTAGTGCAATTTTGGTGGATCGAGCTGCTTTTCCAGCCTTCATTTCCATTAAAGACTTAAGAAGCTTATTACCTAACTCTTCACCACTCATTGCGTTATCAGATTTATTCATTTTCAAGTACCTCTCTAATCTGTTTGAGTATATGAGCGGGAATATTCTCTTTTACTACTTTACTATAAATTACCAGCAACCAAATCTCGCCATTAGCCAGCTTAGTAAAATAAATCACACGAACACCACCACTTTTACCCGTACCCTCTTTTGACCAACGGACTTTTCTACAACCACCACTACGTGGTATTACTTTCCCTACTTCCGAATTTGCTGCTAAATAAGAACAGAAAGCTTCGCGCTCTTCTTCTGTCCAAAGCTTGTCAGCATCTTCTTTAAATATTGAAGTTTCTATAA
>JAAYGA010000388.1 GCA_012727935.1 Pseudomonadaceae bacterium
AACATTACTGAGTTTGGTGCAACACCTTTATTCAACACTAAAGAACTAGCAGCCAATGGCGCAACCATGGTTCTTTATCCTCTGTCGGCTTTCCGTGCCGCTAACAAGGCTGCATTGAATGTTTACCAGCACCTTTTAGATGATGGCGACCAGAAAGCAGTGGTTGATACCATGCAGACACGTATGGAATTATACGACTTCCTTAACTACCATGATTTTGAGCAGAAGCTAGATCAGCTATTTGCTGAAGGTAAAAACAAGTAAGCACTTTTTTTGATTGAGGAGAAAAAGAATATGGCTGAAGCTAAAAAATTAACCGGTGCTGGTCTGCGTGGTCAGTCTGCCGGTGTAACAGAACTTTGTACTGTAGGCCAGTCTGGTTCAGGCTTAACCTACCGTGGTTATGATGTTAAAGACCTGTCTGAAAACGCTACTTTTGAAGAAGTTGCTTACTTGCTATTAAAAGGCAAGTTGCCTAACCAAGCCGAGCTAGATGCTTACATTGCTAAGCTAAAAACTTTGCGTGGTTTACCTGCAGCACTTAAAACTGTTTTAGAGCAAATTCCTAAAGACGCTCATCCTATGGATGTTATGCGTACCGGTTGTTCTATGTTGGGTAACCTTGAAACAGAAGCTTCTTTTGCTGATCAGCAAGATGCAACCGACCGTTTGTTAGCGGCTTTCCCTTCTATTATCTGCTACTGGTACCGCTTTACTCACGATGGCGTGCGTATTGAAACTGAAACAGACGATAACTCAGTGGGTGGTCACTTCTTACACCTACTGCGTGGCGAAAAGCCTAGCGAATTGCACAGCAAGGTTATGAACGTTTCGTTAATTCTTTATGCTGAGCATGAATTTAACGCTTCTACCTTTACTGCGCGTGTGTGTGCTTCTACGCTTTCTGATTTGCACAGCTGCATTACCGGCGCTATCGGTTCTTTACGTGGTCCTTTACATGGCGGCGCTAACGAAGCGGCTATGGATATGATCGAGAACTGGAAATCAGCCGACGAAGCTGAAGCTGAAGTTATGGGTATGCTTGAGCGCAAAGATAAGATCATGGGCTTTGGTCACGCTATTTACAGCACCTCTGACCCACGTAACGCCATTATTAAAGAATGGTCTGAAAAGCTGTCTAAAGACGTTGGCGACACGGTTCTTTACCCTGTTTCTGAGCGTGTTGAAGCGGTTATGTGGCGTGAGAAGAAGTTGTTCTGTAATGCTGACTTCTTCCATGCTAGTGCATACCACTTTATGGACATTCCAACCAAACTGTTTACGCCTATTTTTGTTTGTTCGCGCCTAACAGGTTGGGCGGCTCACGTATTTGAGCAGCGTGCTAATAACCGTATTATTCGCCCAAGCGCAGATTATAACGGCCCAGAACCACGTGTTGTAACACCGATTAGCGAGCGCGATTAAGCCTTGTTTCTTTAAGTCAGTCCTTCGGGGCTGACTTCCTTCTTTATAAGCGACCTGTTGAGCGTGACTCAGATGAATAATACTGAATACCGTAAAAACCTGCCGGGTACTAAGCTAGATTACTTTGATACCCAAGCAGCTGTTGAAGCCATTAAACCTGGTGCCTATGCCACCCTTCCTTACACTTCACGCATTCTGGCTGAACAGCTAGTGCGCCGTTGTGATCCTGAAGATTTAACGGCTTCTTTAAACCAATTAATTGAACGCAAACAAGATTTTGACTTTCCTTGGTACCCAGCCCGTGTCGTGTGCCACGACATTCTTGGCCAAACCGCTTTGGTTGACTTGGCTGGCTTGCGTGATGCCATTGCTGATATGGGCGGCGACCCTGCCAAAGTAAACCCAGTCGTTCCTACTCAGCTGATTGTTGACCACTCTTTGGCCGTTGAAGCGGCAGGTTTTGATCCTGATGCTTTTGAAAAGAACCGTGCCATTGAAGACCGTCGTAACGAAGACCGTTTCCACTTTATTGAGTGGACTAAAACTGCCTTTGAAAACGTAGATGTGATTCCTGCCGGTAACGGCATCATGCACCAGATTAACCTAGAGAAGATGTCGCCGGTTATTCAAGCGCGTGATGGCATTGCCTTCCCTGATACTTGTGTTGGAACTGACTCGCACACGCCTCACGTTGATGCGCTGGGTGTTTTAGCCATAGGTGTGGGTGGTTTAGAAGCTGAAACCGTGATGTTAGGCCTGCCTTCTATGATGCGCCTGCCCGACATTATTGGTGTTGAGCTAGTAGGCAAGCGTCAGCCGGGCATTACTGCAACGGATATCGTTTTAGCCATTACTGAGTTCTTGCGTAAAGAGCGGGTAGTTGGTGCTTACTTAGAATTCTTTGGTGAAGGTGCTGATAGTTTAACTATTGGTGACCGTGCGACCATTTCTAATATGACCCCTGAATACGGCGCAACGGCTGGTATGTTCTACATTGACCAGCAAACCATTGATTACCTAAAGCTAACCGGTCGTGAGCCTGAGCAAATTGCTTTGGTTGAAAACTACGCTAAAACCACGGGTCTTTGGGCAGACAGCTTAAAAGACGTTGTTTATCCTCGTGTGTTGAAGTTTGATCTGTCTAGCGTTGTTCGTACTATGGCAGGCCCTTCTAACCCGCACGCTCGTGTATCGACTTCTGATTTAACCGCCAAAGGCATTGCTGGCGAGTGGATTAAAGAAGATGGCTTAATGCCGGATGGTGCAGTGATTATTGCGGCGATTACTAGCTGTACTAACACTTCTAACCCACGCAACGTAGTGGCGGCTGGTTTGATTGCTAAAAAAGCTAACGAGCTAGGTTTAACACGCAAGCCTTGGGTTAAGTCTTCTTTTGCGCCTGGTTCTAAAGTGGCACGCCTGTACCTAGAAGAAGCCAACCTTCTGACTGAACTAGAGCAGCTAGGCTTTGGTATCGTAGGTTACGCTTGTACGACTTGTAACGGTATGTCGGGTGCGTTAGACCCAGTGATTCAGCAAGAAATTATTGACCGTGACCTGTATGCCACGGCAGTGCTTTCGGGTAACCGTAACTTTGATGGCCGTATTCACCCCTACGCTAAGCAAGCTTTCTTAGCTT
>JAAYGA010000353.1 GCA_012727935.1 Pseudomonadaceae bacterium
GGTAAAACGCTAGTGGCCAACGGTTTAGAAGCCCGTGAATTTATTGCCGATATTTCATCTCGCTTGGTAGTGAACCGTGCTTCCATGAAAATGAAGTATCAGCAGATTCAACCTTTGCTTGACCGTTTACGCTTGGCAGTTGAGCAACGCTCGGCTGCTTCTGCTTAATTTATTGACCGGCAGCTGGGAATTAAACATGAGTACATTAAACATGGATACACTAAACATGGGTACAAAGCTTAATTTAAGAAAACTAAATGCAACAAGTGCAGATTTTACTGCCACCTTAGATCAGCTGCTGGCTTGGGAAGGCGTTTCAAGCCCTAAAATACAGCAGTTGGTTGATGAAATTATTGCTGCGGTTCGTCAAAAAGGCGACGCTGCTGTTTTGGCTTATACGCAACAGTTTGACCAGCATCCTGCCACCTGTTTTTCTCAGCTTGAAGTGTCACAACAAGCCTTAAAAGACGCCTTTGAAAGCCTGCCCACTAAAAGGCGTGAAGCATTGGAAGCAGCAGCTAAACGCGTAACTAGCTACCACGAACGCCAGCAACAACCTTCTTGGAGCTACACTGAAGCCGATGGCACGCTGCTAGGGCAACAGGTTACCCCACTAGATCGGGTGGGCGTTTATGTGCCCGGTGGTAAAGCTGCTTATCCTTCTTCGGTGTTAATGAATGTGTTACCGGCCAAAGTCGCCGGTGTGAAAGAAATTATTATGGTGGCACCTGCGCCTAAGGGTGAATTAAACCCACTGGTTTTGGGTGCGGCTTATTTGGCAGGCGCAACCCGTGTGTTTGCTTTGGGTGGCGCACAGGCCGTGGCTGCCTTGGCTTATGGTACTGAAACGGTGCCGCCTGTTGATAAAATAGTAGGGCCGGGCAATATTTATGTAGCCACCGCTAAGCGTGCCGTATTTGGCAAGGTGGGCATTGACATGATTGCCGGCCCATCTGAAATTTTAGTGGTGTGTGATGGAAAAACTGACCCTGACTGGATAGCGATGGATTTGTTTTCCCAAGCTGAGCACGATGAAGATGCACAATCCATTTTAATTAGCTGGGATGCCGCTTGGTTAGATGAAGTTGAGCAAAGCATTCACAAGCTATTACCGACTATGGAACGTAAAGAAATTATTCAAGCATCGTTAGAAGCCCGTGGTGCTTTAATTCTGGTTGAAAATGAAGCCCAAGCCGTTACGCTGATTAACCGCATAGCCCCCGAGCATTTAGAGCTTTCGGTAGAAGACCCTGAGGCTTGGTTGCCTAAAGTTCGTCATGCTGGCGCTATTTTTATGGGGCGTTACACAGCCGAAGCCGTGGGTGATTATTGTGCTGGCCCTAATCACGTTTTACCAACGTCTGGCACTGCACGTTTTTCATCACCCTTGGGTGTGTATGATTTCCAAAAACGCTCATCACTAATTTATTGTTCACCTGAAGGCGCAAGCACTTTAGGCCACATAGCGGGCGAGCTTGCCGATGGTGAATCACTCACTGCCCATGCCCGTTCAGCACGTTACCGCATTAAAGACGAATCTATTTAATCTTTTAATATTTTAACCTTGTGGGCTGGCAGGACGCTGGCCTATGGTTGCCGTTACCGCTTTATTTTTCCCGTCACGAATAATCATAAATTCAACCTGTGTATTGGGTTTTAAGCTAGCAATGTAATTAATGGTGGCGCGTGCTCCTGCTAGTTTACGCCTGTCTATTTGTGTGATGACATCGCCGGGGCGTAAACCAGCTTTATCGGCTGGGCCGTTACGCAATAACCCTGCGATCAGAATGCCCTGAGTTGTATCGAGTTGCAGTGATTGCGCCAAGGCAGGGGTTATTTCTTGCACTTCAACGCCCATCCAACCCCTAACCACGTAACCTTCATTAATTAAATCCAGCATAATTTGTTTGGCAAGATTAGAAGGAATGGCAAAGCCTATGCCTTGCGAGCCACCTGAACGGGTAAAAATGGCGGTGTTGATGCCAAGTAATTGGCCGTAAGGGTTCACCAATGCACCGCCTGAATTGCCCGGGTTAATGGCTGCATCGGTTTGAATAAAGTCTTCGTAGGTATTAATGCCTAAACTATTGCGCCCCAAAGCACTAACAATGCCTTGGGTGACTGTTTGCCCCACGCCAAACGGGTTACCTATGGCTAAAACCACATCGCCCACTTCAAGGGTGTCGGAAGAGGCGAGGGAAATCATCGGTAGGTTATCAAGTTCAATTTTAAGCACGGCTAGGTCTGATTCTGGATCACTGCCAATGATGCGAGCAAAGGTTTCTCTGCCATCGCGTAGGGCGACCCTAATTTCATCGGCTCCATTAACAACGTGGTGGTTGGTTAAAATATAA
>JAAYGA010000354.1 GCA_012727935.1 Pseudomonadaceae bacterium
AGGTTATGCCATGTACAAAGCAGAAGGCAAAGACATGTTTTTACTGGCACATTCTATGCTTTATAAAAAGCACTTTCCTGGGCTAGATCGCCGTGCTATTACCGGCTATTTAATTAACCTCGTTCAGCAGCTTAAAACCCTGCAAGACCATGGCGTGATGATTGGCGACTATAATTTACACAACCTTCTTTGCCAGCCTAATAGCGATAAAGTCACACTAATTGACTGCGATAGTTACCAATTGCAGTTTAATGGTCGCCATTATGCCAGCCCAGTCGGCACACCCGATATGACACCCATCGAACACCACGGCAAAGCTTTTTCTGACTTGGTGCGCACTAAAGAAAGCGAGGCGTTTTCCCTAGCCATCATCTTGTTTAAGTGCTTAAGGCTAGGCCGTCACCCCTACGACATTGTGGGCGGTGAAGACCCAGTCACCAACCTAAAGCGAGGCGATTTTGCCTACGGTGTTGGTAATAAAGGCATTCCAGCTGGCCCTTGGTATAACATTTGGAGTCACATGCCCCGTCGTTTAAAAACCAACTTTATAACCACTTTTACAGAAGGCGCAAATGACCCAGCTAAGCGCACCAGCCTAGAAGAATGGTTAGACGTTTTAACGCTTTATAGTAAAGAAATTGATAAAGGTTGGCATGAAGTTGCTATTACACCTAGCAAGCCAAAATCCAGCGAATACCGTGGTAGCAACCCTTTCATCAGCCAATCAGCCAGCCATTGCTAGGGCAGGTAAGGAGTTCTTTTGAGTAAATTACCACTAGTGCCCAGAATTAAAGCGATCTTCAAGCGCTTATTAAGACTGCAACCCGCTGCACCTGCCAATAATCCAACACTGTTAGGGGATGATGCTATGACGAACAACCAGAAAAGCGACAACAACCAACCGCAAGCACCAGAAAACACTGAAACAGCCCCTCTTTCTAAAACAAAGGTTGAAGACACAATGACAAAACAAATTGCAGCGGTTGAAGAAAAAGCAGAAGCGGCGGTTGAAGTTAAAGCGCCAGAACAACCCGAAACAGTTGAAGCAAAAGTAGAGACAGTGGTTGAAGTTGAAGCGGTGGTTAGTCAGTCTGAAATTGATTCAGTTTTAGCAAAACAGCCTGAAGAACAGCCGGTGGTTGAACCGCCAGCTAAATCGCTTGCCAAGCCTAAAGCTAAAGCCAAGGCTGCTCCTAAGCCCAAAGCAAAACCGAAAGCCGTTCCTAAACCCCAAGCACCGGTTATTGTTCAATGCCAGCCTAATCAACAATGGCACGCTAGCTATGAAGCAGTCGTTGGCCTAGCCCACCGTGATGCCAACCCGCCTTTGCCTTGCCAAGACAGCGCCATGGCATTAAACACGCCTAGGCCAATGGTTATAGTTGCCGATGGTGCAGGCAGTTCGGCTGTTTCAGAAATTGGCTCTTTAGCAATTACCACAGGGTTAACACGCCTTTTAAACACCCTAGAAAAGCAAGTTGCCCAGCTTTTAGATACAAACCCAACAACGAATGACGCTGGTAATGAAGCAGAGCTGCGCAACTTTGGCTTGCTATTAGTTAAACACGCTAAAGGCATATTAGATGATTTAGCCGCCCAGCACCGTCGCCCACAAAAAGACCTACGTTCAACTTTGTTATTAGCCATACAAGGCAAAGCCCAGCTGCTTTGGGTGAAAATTGGTGACGGTGCGCTAGTGACAGAAACGCTAACCGAAAAAGAAGGCCAGCTGCTTCCTAGCTTACAAACCCTAGGCAAAGTAGGTAAGGGTGAATTTGCCAATGCCACCACCTTTATAGATGACCATTTACAACCCAGCGATGTGCAAATTGGTAGCTGTGCAAGCGAGCTTATCACCGGCTTTGCAGCCATGAGCGATGGTGCAGCAGACCGCCTGGTTGCCAACGATGGCGGTCGTGTATCACCACAAATCAGCGACTGGTTTAATAAGTTACGTCAAGACAAGCTTAAACGCCGAGAACTCACCCGCCTTTTTAGCTCAGAAAACTTCACCAAAGGCACCACGGGTGATGATGCCAGCATAGCGCTTTGTGCCAGTGGAATAAAAGAACCCACAACCAAGGCCAAGGGTTAACCGTGAAGCGGAATCGGGTATTGCTGGCCTATGATATAGGTCAGCCCCGCTTACAAGCACAAGTTAGAAAGAAAATTAGCCATGAAGCCAGTAGCCAACAGTTATCAGCCTATGAATGCTACTTAAACAAACAAGAACAAAAAGCTTTATTGCTACAGCTAGCACCCTTAATAACAGAAGAATCTCTGCTAGCTTGCCAAATTGATAGCCGTAGAAAAACCTATTACCTAGGGCAAGCAAAACCCGCACTTGATGAACACTGTTTAGTTATTGATTAGCTTTGGAGGCATTCAATGAGTCAGCACCTAATAATTGAAAACAAAAACATACAATTTAAATTAGAAGGCAAAGCCTTAACCATTGTTTATCCAGACCGTAAACCCGCCAGCATTCCTTTAAGGTTGCTTAAACAAATCACCCTACTAGCCAATGTTGAACTACCTGCACACCTTTTACATAAGCTAGCTCAACAGGGTATAGGCGTTTCTATTCTTAACCCAAGAAGCCCGCAACCCATAACCACCTGTTCCAATCATCAGCATTTAGATTATCAGCGTAGAGAAAAGCAATATGCGTTAATTCATGCTATTAAAACCTGTAATCAAGCCAGTTACAGCTTGGTTAAGGCCAAGTTAAGAAGCCAAAACCAATTGTTACTTAAACTAGCTAAAAGGCGACCTGAATATTCAGCTAAAACCTTACTTGCTGTGAAGTCTATTCAAGCGGGTTTACCCAGTTCAGAGTTTAATTCATCACAGCTATTAGGGGTTGAAGGTAGTGCCGCTCGCCAATACTTTCAGGCTTATGGGCGTTTCTTTAATCCCTCTTGGGGTTTTGAAGGCCGCAATAAACGACCACCTAAAGACCCAGTCAATTCATTGTTATCCCTAGGTTACAGCCTCTTATTGAGTGAAGCAGAACAAGCCTTGCAACGGGTAGGGTTAGACCCAGCTTTTGGCTTTTACCACAAAACAGCTTATGGGCGTTCTTCGCTAGCCTGCGATTTAATGGAGTTGTACCGCACCCAAATAGACTTTTTTGTTTATGAGTTACTGGCAGAACAAACCCTTAAGCCAGCGCATTTTGGTTACCAGCAAGCTGCTTGTTTACTCACTAAAGAAGGACGCAGCCGCTTTTTTCCTGCCTACCATAGCGCCATTAAACCAACAAGGCGTGCGCTGCAACTAACAGCCCATCGTTGGGTAGCCTTACTTATGGACGCGCCTAACCCAAGTTGGTTAGTTAAAGAGGTGGCTTAATGCGCCATTACCGAAAAAACTGGATTATTTGCTACGATATTTGTGATGCACGGCGCTTGCGTCGTGTTTATCGGCTGTGTTGCGATGAAGCAGTTACTTTGCAAAACTCAATTTTTTGGGCTGAGTTTACTAACAAAGAACTTGCTGCTTTTATTAAAGCAATAGAAGCAGAGATTGACACCAGCGAGGATGATGTTAGGCAAAGCCAATCGTTTAGCTGTCCATGGTGAGCAAGCGTTACAAAAAGCGCTTGATGCAAACGATCGGCTAACTGCGCAAGTACAGCAAAGTGCTGATTCAATGCACAGACTTAATGAAGACAGTGCAAACATCTCTACCGTGCTAACGGTCATTAACGGTATTGCTGAGCAAACTAACCTGCTAGCACTCAATGCTGCTATCGAGGCAGCGCGAGCTGGTGAGGCTGGACGCGGCTTTGCGGTGGTTGCAGATGAGGTGCGCGGCTTAGCTCAGCGCACACAAGAATCTACCGCTGAGATTGAAGGGTTGATTAGCAGGCTGCAGACTGGCTCAGGAAAAGCTGTGACCATGATGGATAGCAGCCGAACACTGGCAGACTCAACGCTAGAGCTGGTCAAAGAAGCCAGTGATGAATTGGGAGTCATCACACGTGTTATTGCTGAAATTCAGGCGATGAGCATGCAAATTGCCGCGGCAGCAGAGGAGCAAAGCTCAGTGGCTGAAGAAATCAATCGCAGTGTAGTAAGCGTCAATGGTATTGCTGAGCAGTCAGCCGCTGCCGTTGAGCAAACAGCAGCCTCATCGCAAGAACTGGCACGATAAGGACAGGAATTACAAAACTTAGTGGCGCGCTTTAAGATATAAAATCCTAAACACAGATTATCAGACTGGTAAATAATTAAAGCACAATGAGTCTTAAAAAATTTATTACGAGCTATAGTCATTTGTGGTGTATGAGGGGAAAAGAGGGTGGCGTATCCTGTTGATTGTTTCCGACAAGAAATAATTAACAGTAGAGCGATACGCCATGACAAATACTACCCTGAATGTTCTTTCAC
>JAAYGA010000355.1 GCA_012727935.1 Pseudomonadaceae bacterium
CCTCGTTATTCTTGACGGTGGCATGGGTACGCTTATACAAAATCAAAAACTTGAAGAAGCCGATTTTAGAGGCGAACGCTTTGCTGATTGGCCTAGCGATGTTAAAGGCAATAACGACCTTTTAGTCATTTCTCAGCCCGATTTAATTCGTCGTTTGCACGGTGAATATTTTGCTGCCGGTGCTGATATTGTTGAAACCAACACCTTTAACTCGACTCGCCTTTCACAAGCCGATTACAGCATGCAGGAATTTTCTGCTGAAATTAACGAAGCCGGTGCACGCCTAGCACGCCAAGCAGCGGACGAACATTCTACACCAGAAAAGCCCCGTTATGTTGCCGGTGTTTTAGGTCCAACCAGCCGTACTGCCTCTATTTCCCCCGATGTAAACGATGCAAGCTTTCGTAACGTCACTTTTGATGCACTAGTAGAGAACTACATAGAATCCACCGAAGCCTTGATTCGTGGTGGTGCCGATTTAATCATGATCGAAACCATTTTTGATACCTTAAACGCTAAAGCGGCTATTTTTGCGGTTCAAGAAGTCTTTGCTAAGCAGGGTTATGAGCTGCCAATTATGATTTCCGGCACCATCACCGATGCTTCTGGCCGTACCCTTTCTGGTCAAACCACCGAAGCTTTTTGGAACAGTATTCGCCACGCTCGCCCCATTTCTGTGGGCTTAAACTGCGCCTTGGGTGCTGAAGATTTACGCCCCTATGTTGAAGAACTCTCACGCATTGCAGATACCTACGTTTCAGCTCACCCCAACGCTGGTTTACCGAATGCCTTTGGTGAATACGACCAAACACCTGAAGAAATGGCCGAAATTTTGCTTGAATTTGCTCAAGCTGGCCTAGTGAATATTATTGGTGGTTGTTGCGGATCGACACCTGAACACATTAGAAAAATCGCTGAAGCCGTTGCAACCATACCCCAGCGCCAAGTGCCGGTCATTGCGCCTGCTTGCCGTTTATCCGGCTTAGAGCCTTTTAATATCACCGCTGATTCTTTGTTTGTGAACGTGGGTGAACGAACCAACATTACTGGTTCAGCACGTTTTAAAAAGCTAATTATTGCTGAAGATTACAACACGGCTTTAGAAGTGGCTTTAGAGCAGGTAGAAAGCGGCGCTCAGGTGATTGATATCAACATGGATGAAGGCATGTTGGACTCAGAAGCCGCCATGGTTAAATTCCTGAACCTCATTGCCGGTGAGCCAGACATTGCCCGTGTCCCCATTATGTTGGACTCTTCTAAATGGTCGATTTTGGAAGCGGGTTTGAAGTGTGTGCAAGGCAAGCCGATTGTTAACTCCATTTCCATGAAAGAAGGCGAAGCAGCCTTTCGTGAACAAGCCCTGCTGTGTAAGCGTTATGGTGCGGCCATTATCGTGATGGCCTTTGATGAAGTGGGTCAGGCCGACACTTTTGAACGTAAAACTGAAATTTGTGAAAGGGCTTACCGTCTTTTAGTCGATGAAATTGGTTTTCCGGCTGAAGACATTATTTTTGACCCTAACGTCTTTGCTATCGCCACGGGCATTGAAGAGCACAATAACTACGGGGTTGATTTTATTCAGGCAACCGAGTGGATACACAACAACTTGCCCCATGCGCTTATCTCGGGCGGTGTGTCGAACGTATCTTTCTCCTTCCGTGGAAACAACCCAGTTCGTGAAGCGATTCACTCGGTCTTTTTATACCATGCCATTAAAGTGGGCATGAGTATGGGTATAGTTAACGCTGGGCAATTAGCCTTATACGATGATTTGCCCGCAGAATTGCGTGATGCCGTTGAAGATGTAGTGCTTAACCGCCGTGATGATGGAACTGAGCGTCTCTTAGATATTGCCGAAAAATACCGTGGTGATGGTTCTACTGCTGAGAAAAAAGAAGACTTAGAATGGCGCTCTTTACCTGTCAATGAGCGCATTTCTCATGCGCTAGTTAAAGGCATTACAGCTTTTATTGATGTGGACGTAGAAGAAGCTCGCCAGCAGGCCGACCGCCCTATTCATGTGATAGAAGGCCCGCTCATGGCTGGCATGAATGTGGTGGGTGATCTGTTTGGAGCAGGTAAGATGTTCTTACCCCAAGTGGTAAAGTCAGCCCGTGTAATGAAACAAGCGGTGGCGATTCTTATTCCTTACATTGAAGCTGAAAAGTCGGGCGAAGTACAAACCAAAGGCAAGATTTTAATGGCCACGGTTAAGGGCGATGTTCACGATATAGGTAAAAATATTGTTGGCGTGGTTTTGCAGTGTAACAACTACGAAGTAGTGGATATGGGCGTGATGGTGCCTGCCAATAAAATTCTAGAAAAAGCCCGTGAAGAAAAGGTTGATATTATAGGTTTGTCCGGTTTAATCACCCCTTCCCTAGATGAAATGGTGAACGTCGCCAAAGAAATGCAGCGTCAAGGTTTTACTATTCCCTTAATGATAGGCGGTGCGACTACTTCAAAAGCCCATACTGCCGTTAAAATTGATCCGCATTATAACGAAGCCGTGGTGTATGTCAGCGATGCTTCTCGTGCGGTGGGTGTTGCTAGCAATCTGCTTTCTTCTGAACACAAGCCCGGCTACATGGCAACCATTCGTGAAGAATATGAGCAGGTAAGGATTCGTCAAAGTAAGCGTGTTTTGAAAGGTGCTTCTTGTGATTATGCCGAAGCCCGCAGCCGCAAGCTTAAATTAGACTTTGTAGCCAACCCCCCAGTTGCACCCAAGCAGTTGGGCGTGCAAGCCTTTACTAATTATTCGCTAGAAGAACTGGTTGAATACGTTGATTGGACACCCTTCTTTATTAGCTGGAACTTGGTAGGTAAATACCCCGCTATTTTTGAAGACAAGGTGGTGGGTGAAGAAGCTAAAAAGTTATTTACTGATGCCCAAGCCATGCTAAAACAAATCGTGAGCAAGCAGCAAATTGAAGCCCGAGGTGTTATTGGGCTGTGGCCTGCTAACAGTGTTGACGATGATGTGATCGAAGTTTATGCCGATGAAACCCGCCAAGTGGTTATTAAAAAACTAACTCAGTTACGTCAACAAACGCCTGACAAACAAGGATTTTGTAAATCCTTAGCCGATTTTATTGCACCCAAGGAAAGCGGTATTCCTGACTGGATAGGTGGCTTTGCCGTCACTTCAGGTATTGGTGTTGATGAACTAGCCAAAGCTTATGAAGCAGAGCTAGACGACTATAGCGCTATTATGCTGAAAGCTTTAGCTGACCGCCTAGCCGAAGCCTTTGCTGAATGTTTGCACCAAAGAGTTCGCAAAGAGTTTTGGGGGTACGTAAGTGATGAGCAGTTAGATAATAACGCGCTAATTAAAGAAGCTTACCAAGGCATTCGTCCGGCACCTGGTTACCCAGCTTGCCCTGACCACACTGAAAAAGAAGGCTTATTTGCGCTGTTAAATGCTACTGAGCACACCAGCTTAATTCTGACCGAAAGCTTTGCTATGTATCCCACTGCTGCTGTTTCGGGTTGGTACTTTGCTCACCCTAGCAGCAAGTATTTTAACTTGGGTAAAATTACCCGTGACCAAGTGGAATCAGCCGCTGAGCATAAAGGCATGGCTGCCGATACTTTAGAACGCTGGTTAATGCCTGCGCTTAGCTATGACCCTGACCAAACCTAGTTAGCTGCTAGTACACCATGCCACAGCAGCGCACACAAAGAATTCTGGCCTTAGCTCTACCCATTATGGGTGGGATGCTAAGCCAGAGTTTGCTTAACTTGGTCGATGCTATTTTAGTGGGCAGTTTAGGTGAAACGGTATTAGCGGGCGTGGGGGTGGGTGGCTACGCTATTTTTATGTTATCTGCGGTGATTGCGGGTTTAAGTTCGGGCGTGCAGTCACAGGTGGCACGGCGTAACGGGGCAAGGCAATTCACGATTCGCGCCTTGCCGCTGAATGCTGCTATCTTGCTGGCGGTCTTGGTGACTCTGCCACTCACTTTACTGGGCTGGTTTAAAGCCAGTCTGCTGATCGCACTCATTAACCCAACCCCTTTAGTGCAAGCCGTAGCGAATGACTATTTTCAGTGGCGGGTGATTGCTCTTCTGCCCATTGCGCTAACCCTGTGCTTTAGGGGCTATTGGCACGGTATTCAAAAAACTGGCCTGTATTTGCGCATTATTATTTTTACCCATGCCTTAAATATTTTACTCAGTGTTTGGCTGATTCATGGTGGTTTGGGTGTGCAAGCCTTGGGCGCTACCGGCGCTGCTTTAGGAACCAGCCTTTCCATTACTGCTGGCGCTTTGGTTTGGGGTTGGCTTACTTGGCAACATGCTCGACCCAGTGGCTTTCTTGTTAAATTACCTAGCCTTAGCCTACTTTGGCAAATCCTGCGCCTTGCCGGCCCTAATTCTTTGCAGCAATTTTTATTTGCCGTTAGCTACGCTATTTTATTTTGGTTTTTAGGGCAAATAAGCACTGCCAGCGTTGCGGTGGGCCATGTATTAGTACACCTGTCGCTATTATTAATCTTACCCGGTGTGGGTTTAGGCATGGCAGCCATGACCTTGGTTAGCCACAGCTTAGGTGAACAAAAACACGAAGAAGCGCACGGCTGGGGTTGGGCAGGTATGCGCCTAGCAGCCGTTATACTGGCCGTTTTAGGTTTACCTATGTTGCTTGTACCTGAAGCCATTCTTAGCTTGTTTTTACACCAAGAAAGCTTAATTGAACTAGGAAGAATCCCTTTAATGCTAACCGGCATAATGATTACCCTAGATTCGGCTGCTTTAGTTTTTAACCAAGCTTTGCAGGGTGCTGGCGCTCATAGGTCGGTTATGCAAATCAGCCTTTTTATGCAGTGGCTCATTTTTCTTCCGAGTGCTTGGTTTTTAGGTATTCATTTAGAAGGCGGGTTATTAGGTATTTGGCTAGCCCAGCTGGTTTATCGAGCCATTAATTCAGCTATATTTGTTAGGGTTTGGCAGCTTAGGCGTTGGCAGAAAATCAGTATCTAACTCTAATCTAACTTACAAAAAAAGCCTGTTAATCGTAAGAATAACAGGCTTTTTTAATGTGTTTTTAATGGCTTAACGGTAGGTTGGAATTTGTTGTATCCCTTGGAAGACTTCACGCTCTTCGGTTAGGTCACGTTCCATAAGTAGAATGTCTACTCTACGGTTTTTAACCCGCCCTTCTGGTGTAGCGTTAGAAGCTATAGGTCTGGCATCACCATTACCGACGACATAAAGGTATTCTTCGTTAAGGTCGCTCATCCATGTTAGTTCATGAGCGACAGAGGTAGCACGTGCTGAAGACAGTTCCCAATTCGAGCGGTACCTTTCTGAATTAATGGGGACATTGTCGGTATGACCACCCACAATAACGTACATTTCAAAATCTGAAATTAAATCACCCACGCGTTGAATAATTGGCACCATCTGCGGTTCTAACCAGTCACTACCAGAACCAAAGGCTGCATCGTCTGGAAAGCGAATAATAATGTGGTCTTCATCTTGTTCGATGATAATAAGACCCCGCTCGATTTCATCAATAAAGTTGGTTTGCAACCGGTTACCTAAAGCATCCAACTGATTTTCCATACCCGTATTTTCAGTGGTTGGAGGTTCAGGTTTTATGGGTGCAACAATGTTTTCAGTGCGCGGTGGGTTATCCACTGGAATTAAATTCAGTGGATTTTTCATTTGGAAACCAAAGGAGCTTTGTAGTGCCATAGAAACTGCACGAAAACGTTCAACTTCCATAGTTGAGAAGGATAAAATAAGTACAAAGAAGACCAGAAGCAGCGTCATCATGTCAGCAAAAGTTACCATCCAAGGTGCAATGGGTGTTCCTTTAACTTCTTTTTTCTTCTTGCCCGGTATTGTACTCATAAATACTTACTCTACCTCTTCATTCATGTTCATAGCGCCGCGCTGATATTCAGGCAGGTAGGTTTCTAGTAGTTCATCTAGCACCTGTGGGTTCATACCATTGTAAATACCCATAACTGAGTCAACGATTAAGGCCATATTATTTCTTAGCAGGTCACTTTTCATTTCAAGCTTATCGGCTATAGGAATAAAAATAAGCTGTGCCATTACCGAACCATAAAGAGTCGTAACCAGTGCAAGTGCCATACCTGGGCCTAGTGCGCTGGGGTCATCTAGGTTGCTTAGCATGGCGATTAAGCCAATCAACGTACCTATCATACCAAAGGCTGGCGCTAGGTCACCAAAAGCACGAAACACCTTTTCAGCAATGGATTTACGATCAAGCGTCATTAACATTTCTTTTTGTAGCACTTCTTGAATAAATTCTGGTGCGCTACCGTCTACACACATCTGCACCCCTTTTTGGAAAAAGGGGTTATCAATAGGTTCGTCTTCAAGACCAAGCAGGCCATTACGGCGGGCAATACGAGACAGGCGATTAGCCAAAGCAATGATTTCGCGTGGGTTATCATTACGGTCAAAAAAGGCAGTTGCTATCCCCTCTTTTATGCCAGTTAAATAGCCTTGAATGCTAAATTTTATTAATGCTGTCGCAAAAGTGCCACCAATAACAATCAGGACACTAGCAATGTCAACAAAAGTGCTTAGTTCAGAACTGGTAATAATAGCTAAAATGATGAGCGTAAAGCCCAATACTAAGCCAAGAATTGTAGCAAGATCCATATTGCGATCCTTAAGTGTTAGTTACATCGATTATTTTGTTTAATCCTAAGACCGTCTGTCAAGGCACAATTAGGCTATAATAACAGTCTTACACCGTTTGAACAGCCTTAGATACAAGGCTTTTGCTGCCACCATCAAAGTTTTTTAATTAAAACACGTTTAGTACCTTTAATTAAATAATACTTTAAATATACTTATTCCCTTGTAAGTTTATTTCCAAGCAGTTTACCTAAGCCTTCCTAAAACAAGGCTATTCTTTTGCTCAAAGTAGGCTTTTATTGTAAAATCCTTACCTCATTAAGCAATCGCTTATAAATATGCAATCACGAATGGAGTTCTCGCTATGTTGAAGAAAGCTATCACCCTTGTTGCCCTAACCTTTTTAGGTAGTACAGGTGTACAGTCGGCCGACTTATTTAAACCTGAAGATGCGGTTAAATACCGTCAGGCAATTTATCAGGTTTTTGCAGCCCAAACAGGCGTTATGGGCGGCATGTCAAAAGGTGATATTCCTTTTGATGCGGCTGAAATCAACAAACGTGCAATGAATATTGGTAAAGTTGCTCCTATGTTAGGCGACACCTACTTTCCTGCTACCCGTGATGTGAAAGGTACTAAGCTAAAACCTGCTGCTTGGAACGATATGCAAGGTATGCAAGCTAAGGGTGAAGTTTTTGGTAAAGCTTTGGGTGAGCTAATTACTGCTTCTGCTAAGCCAGATTTTGATCTTAAAAAGGCACGCCCAGCCATTGGTGCTCTTTTACAAGGCTGTAAAGGTTGCCACGATGACTACCGCGCTAAATAATTTTTAGCTGCTTAGTTACTTATTAGCTACTTAGTTTCTAGCTATTAAATTAAGTAAAAAAACCACCTTAACGGGTGGTTTTTTGTTATTTCTAACATCCAATCTAAAAGCTGTTAAAAACAACTAAGGCAACCGTTACAGCTAAAGCAACTGCCACTATAAAACGAAGCCAAGGAAAGCCTTCTACTACTTTAGTTTCTAAACGGTCTTGATCCTGCTCAGTGGCTTCCTTCTTGCCAGTGAACATAGCTTTAACCAACCCTTCACCTTTTAACTTATACAAAAGAATGGCGGCTAGATGTAAACCAATCAACACTAGAAGCCAGTCAAAAAAGTGATAATGCCAGCTGGTCATCCAAGACGATACCGAGCTGCTAACGCTTCGGTATAAAGGGCCTTCAAAGAAAATATCATCGGTAGTAAACAGCCCAGTCACTAGCTGAAAAACGACTGCACCCATCAAAGTTAAAGCCATAAAACCACCCATAGGGTTATGGCTTAAATAACGGGGCTTATCGCTAGAAAAAAAGCCTTTAGCGTAGTTTATAAAAGCTTTGGGGCCATAAAGAAAATGCTTGAAGCGCGCATAGGGTGTGCCAATAAAACCCCAAATAATTCGATAAACCAACATTCCTAATAAAATTTGCCCAAACAAAAAGTGCCTTTCCATTTCACCTTGATCTTGTGAAAACCAGAGTAAAAATATTAATAAAGGTAAAGACCAGTGAAAAACTCGTATAGACCAGTCCCAGACTTTGATATTCTGGGCTGAATTAGCTTGTTTCATTAATAAAAAGCTCCTAGATTAGTATTAAATAGTTTAATAACTCTAGTTTACCGTAAGAGGATAGTAAGATGAATCGTGATTTAGCCGACATGCGGCGTGTTTATGCTGCCAATGACTTAGCAGAAGCCAATGCAGGCGACTGCCCTTTTACTTTGTTTGACCGCTGGATGGCCGATGCAGCACAGACTGAAACACTCGACCCTAATGCCATGACGCTAGCAACGGTTGATTCTGAAGGTCAACCAAAAGCACGCACAGTATTACTTAAAGGCTTTTCAGAAGAATTAGGCTGGGTATTTTACACCAATTACACCAGCGATAAAGGCCTTGAGTTAAGCGGCAACCCTCGCTGCTCATTACTTTTTTGGTGGGAGCTTTTAGAGCGCCAAGTTAGAGTGGAAGGCTTCGTACAAAAAATAAGTGAAGCCGCCTCCGATGCTTATTACACCAGCCGCCCCCGTGAAAGCCAGTTAGGCGCTTGGGTTTCTGAACAAAGCCAAGTGATTGCTAACCGTGAAGTTTTAAAGGGGCGTGAAGCGAAACTGGTTGAACAATACCAAGGCATAGACATTTTACCTAGACCACCGCACTGGGGCGGCTATCAAGTTATTCCAACCGCTATTGAATTTTGGCAGGGGCAGCCTAGCCGTTTACATGACCGCCTGCGCTTTAAACAAGCGACAGAAAGTAAGCTTTGGACTAGAGAGCGACTTGCTCCCTAGTCGTATAACTAGCCTACTAATCAGTAGCGTTATTTAAACGGTGTTGCTGCCATTCAGTTGTTGGGTCGTTGAGTGGTAGCACAGCATCTATCACCTGTTCATCCATATTGTAGGTTGATTTAAAGCCTAAATACTTCATTAGCCCACGCATGGGGTGATTTTCTACCATAATTTTACCGATCATTTCCAGCGTACCCACACTACGTGAGTAATCAATAATGGCATTCATAAGTAAAGAGCCTAAGCCTAAACCTTGCAGGTCATCACGAATAATCACCGAAAACTCAGTACGAATGTTGTCTGGGTCTGTCCAAACACGCGATACGCCAAGGATTTCTCGACCGCCATCCTCTAACAGCTCTTCAGCAATAAAAGCCATTTGTCGGTCGTAGTTAATTTGAGTTAGCAAAGACAGGTCACGTTTAGTTAAGTCGGCTTTATTATGGAAGTAGCGGAAACGGATACTTTCTTCGGATAAGCGGCTATGAAAACGTAACAGCGCCACCGCATCTTCACCACGAATGGGGCGTACTTCAACACTTCGACCATCTTTTAGTTGCACCAGTTTTCGCAAGTCTTCTGGGTAGGGCATGATGGCATGGTAGGCAGGTGTACCTAAGTCGCACTGCACATCTATGGCAAACATTTCTTGGCTATTTAACAAGAGAGGATTAATTTCTAAGCCTTTAATTAACGGTATATCTGAACACAGTTGAGAAAGTTTAACTAATAACACTCCCACCCTTTCTAAATCATCTTCTGGGTTATTGCTGTGTTCTTTAATTAGCTTTCCAGCATGGCTACGCATAATTAAGTTTTGCGCCAAGCTAATATTTAAAGGCGGCAGTGCAACTTGGCGATCAACCAGAATATTGACCTTATAACCACCTATGCCAAATAAAATGATGGGGCCAAAAAGTGGGTCGCGGGTAATGCCTACGTTTAACTGCATGGAGTGTTTACCACGCTGCATGGGTTGCAGCACATAAGAGTGAAACTCACTCTCAGGAAACTTTTTTTGCACTTTTTGAAGCAGCTGCTCTGCACCTTTACGCACATCCTCTTCTGTTTCTAAATCTTGCAGCAGGCCAGAAGAAAACCTGTGTGGGTGTTTGCGATAAACAAAAGGGTAAGAATTGGTTGCATGGTTAATTTTTAAAGCTTTAGCGCCAGGAAACTCTAACGACATTTGCGCTGCTTCGGCTGCTGTTTTAGGGTAAAGCACCGGCGCTACTTCTATGCCATAAGCTTTTAATAGGCGGTGTGTTTCTTCATGACTTAAGTGGTTACGGCCAGTAGCAACTACCTGTTCCAACATTTCCCGCACTTCTTTTCTAGCATCTTGCGTTGTTTCAAAGGGCAAACTAGGTGGCGTTTCTTGTAATAATTGTTGGTTACGCTGGTAATTTACCAAGTGCATAAAAGCTTGCACGGCCTTTTCTGGCGAAAGGTAAGTAGGAATACCCGCTAGATTAAATTCATGACGGGCTGGAAAGGCATGTTCTAATCCCATCCAACTGGTCAGTAGATTGCGTTTAAAAAGCTTTTTATTGGCTATAAGTGCTAAAGCGGTACTTTTGCTGGGGGCTAAACGCGTCGGCGCATGAACCACTAAAACAGCATCAACACTTGGGTCTTCGGTGACCATTTGCACCGCTTCAACAAACATTTGTGGAGTTGCGCCACCACCTATATCTAAAGGGTTAACTCGATTACGATCACTAGGTAACCAATTTTGCAGTTTTGCTTCTGTTTCGGCGCTAAGTTCAGCCAAACTACCCCCTTGGTGAATAAGGCGGTCAACCGCCAACATGCTAGGGCCTAAACCGTTACTAATTATGGCTAGGCGACCACCACGCACAGGACGCATACGGGTTAGGGTTTCTAATGCATCAAACAATTCTTCACTGTTATCGACACGCACCATACCGGCACGCGAAAAAGCTGCATCAAAAACAGGGTCACGGTTCATTAAGCCGGGGGTGAAAATATCAGGGTTTCCCTGCGCTTCCATAGTACGACCCGACTTAATCACCAGCACTAGCTTATTACGCGAAGCTTCACGCACAGCGGTCATAAAGTGGCGTGAATCAGGCACATCTTCCAAATGCAATAAAATGGCTTGAGCGCCTGAAAAACGGTTAACGTAATCAATAACGTCTGCTAGGCGCACGTCAACACTGTCACCTAAAGTAATTAGGTGTGAAAAACCTATGCCGCGGCCATTAGCCCAATCAATAATGGCATTACCCAACATGCCCGATTGGCCTATATAAGCAACCTTACCGGCTTTAATGTTTTGTGGTGCATAGCTAGCGTTTAAATGACGAGAGGGTACTAGAATGCCCATACACTCAGGCCCCATAACGCGAATACCTGAAGACTGAGCTGCTTCCAACAAACGTGCCTTGTAGTTAGTTTGCCTATGGCCTTGCCCAGAAGTAAGCACCAAAGCTGCCCTAACACCAAACCGTCCTAATTCTGCAACTACTTCAGGTGCTGTTGTTGCAGGCGAACAAACCACAGCCAAATCAGGCACTTTAGGTAAATCACTAATGGCACGAAAACAAGGGCAACCGTGGACTGTTTCATAGGGTTTAGGGTTAATAACAAAAATGTCGCCAGGGAACTTGGCATCCAACATATTGGCTACTACCTGTCCACCTAGGCTGAAGTTTTTTTCTGAAGCCCCAATAACAACGAGGCTTGTAGGCTCAAAAAAGTACCTTAAAAAACGTGTGCTCAACGGAATCTCCTTGCCTGAATTTGGCTTTATTTGCTTAATATTCTTGCAAACACTGCTACGTTTGCCCAGTATCCTTTAATCTGTTGCAAGATTAAACTATCTAGAAAATTAAACGGACCTTATACATGATTACATCGTTTATCACTCATGAAGATTGTGCGCTTCACGACATGGGGCCTTGGCATCCTGAAAACCCCATGCGCTTGAATGCCATTATTGAACAATTAAAGCTTAGCGGCTTAATGAACCAGTTAATGCAGTATAAAGCTCGCCCTGTAACAGAAGAGCAACTGCACCGTGCTCACCCTAAAGCTCATGTTCGTTCATTGCAACTTAGCTTACCAGAACACGGCTTTACTACCATTGAAGATGAAACCCTGCTTGGCCCTAGGTCTTTAGAAGCAGCTTCTTATGCAGCTGGCGCTGTTGTTCGTGGTGTCGATCAAATATTTCGCAACCAAGCAGATAACGTTTTTTGTGCAGTACGCCCACCAGGGCATCATGCTGAACGCGTTGAAAGCATGGGGTTTTGTTTTTATAACAACGTTGCCGTTGGCGCACTGCACGCCTTAGAACACCACAAGTTAGAAAGAGTCGCTATTTTTGACTTTGATGTTCACCACGGTAACGGTACAGTCGATATTTTTCGAAATGACCCTAGAGTTATGGTTTGCTCAAGCTTCCAGCACCCCTTCTACCCTTGGCGTTATGCTGATTCTGAATGGGAAAATATCGTTAATACACCGCTTGAAGCCCATTCTGGTAGCCTAGAGTTTCGTCGAGCCATTGAAGCTAGCTGGTTACCAGCCATTCAAAAGTTCAAGCCTCAGCTTATTTTAGTGTCGGCTGGTTTTGATGCACACCGCGAAGACCCTATGGGCGAGCTAAATTTAGAAGACGACGACTTCCACTGGATTACGCACTTCTTAATGGAGCAAGCTAAAAGCCAGTGCAATGGCCGCCTAGTTTCAGTGCTTGAAGGCGGTTATGATTTAAACTCCTTGGCTCGCTCAGTTCATCGCCACATAGAAGCCCTACAAGAGTTATAAATTATTTGTACAAATTGTAACCTAGCTAACTTTTGCAAGGCTAGCTAGGTAATGTATAGTAAACTTCTTGCAGGATCTTAGTTGTTCAGGACACGATGAATGCCAGAATTTATTGCGCCGGTTATACCAGCAACCTTATTAGCAAAGCTTAAAGGCTGTAAAAGCCTACCTTCTTTGCCAGTTATTGCCCTTAAAATTATAGAATTAGCTCGTTTACCTAGTGCCGGTACCAGCGATTTAGCCGCACTTATTGCTAGCGACCCTTCGTTAAGCGCAAAAATTCTTGCTGCTGCTAACTCTGCTTTTTACAATAGCGGCAGTTACAATAATTTACAGCAAGCCATTAATCGAATTGGCATGGACGCTGCTCTGTCTTTATCGCTTAGTTTTGGGCTGACTCGCCATTCTAAGCAAAAAAATAATGGCATGTGCCTAGATACCTTCTGGAAACGCTCTTTAATTAGCGGCATGGCGGTGCGTGAACTACATAAACTGTTAAACCTTAAGTTTGATGTAGAAACCACCTTTTTAGCGGCCGTATTACAAGACATAGGTATGTTGGCGCTTAATGAGCTAGACCCTAATATTTATGGCGTTATTTTTCACAGCGCACGCTCACACCGCCAACTCGCTTCTTTTGAAGAAAGAGAGTTTGAAACTTGCCATATTCAAGTGGGTTATTGGCTAGGCAACCATTGGGGTTTACCTGAAAAATACACTCACTTAATGGTTAACAGCCACCTTCTGCCCAAAGAAATTCAACCCCAAGATATTAGTCAAAAAGTATTAGCCTTATCTGGTTTACTAGCAGACCCTTGGCTAGCTTCTAATCAAGAAATGGCCATGACAGTTGCTTACCAAGCCAGTCAAGAATATTTGGGTATGGATGAGCAGCAATTTAGCCATCTTTTATTGCATATTCAGGAAAAGTTACCTGAAGTTGTCAAATTATTTGAATTATCTGCTCCTGCAAATATTGACACTTTCAACCTGTTGCAAGAAGCCAAACAACTTCTGGTTGAACGCAACTTGCGTATGATGCAAAAACTTATGTTGCAGCAAAAAGAAATTGATGCTTTAAAGAAAAGTTCAGCAAGGTTACAAGAACAGTTAAAAAGAGACCCTTTAACCGGCATATATAACCGACAATTCACTGAACAGCAGCTTACAAAGCACTTTACTAATATGCAAGAAGTGGATAATCACCTAGCGGTTATTTTTATTGACTTAGATTTCTTTAAAAACCTTAATGATCAATATGGCCATGCTTTAGGTGATGCCGCTTTAAAAGCTTTTGCTACAACACTTGAACAAGAGCTAGACCATAATTGCTTAGCAGGCCGTTATGGTGGTGAAGAATTTGTAGTGTTAATGCCAGGTTATGGCCAAGAAGAAGCATTTAACTTTGCTAAGCGTTTACAAGAACACCTTGCCGCCACACCACTACTTAGCCACAACAAAGAAGATATCTATATCTCTGCATCTATGGGGCTAGCCATGCATTCAAGCAAAGACCCAAGCAATAAAAACCAATATTTTGATAATGCTGATGAATTAGTTAAAGCAGCCGACCAAGCCATGTACAGTGCTAAACGTACTGGCCGAAACCGAATTCTGCTTTATACCAGTGAAGGCTACCAAGATTTAAGTATTCAAAGTTAATAAGCTACAAACAAACTAAAAAGGCTGCCATTAAGGCAGCCTTTTTTATTCTAAAAAACTCTAATTAAAACAATTTAGACTTCATCTGCTGGCGCGTAAGAGCCATCTTCACGGTGGCGCTCACTGCCAGTAATCGCAGGGTAAAAAACACACGCCAAGGTCATGGTTTTGCTGGCTCTTAGCAGGTGTTGGTCGTGCTTATTTAACACATACACATCGCCTGGCTTAATCGGCCAAATTTTACCATCGGCAAGGGTTTCAACTTCACCTTCACCTTCAATGCAATAAACGGTTTCTAGGTGGTGCTTATAATGAATCGGCGTTTCAGTATCGGCATAAATACGGGTGATATGAAACGAATAGTTCATCTTATCTTCGGCCAGAACCAAGCGGGTTGAATCCCAGTTACCGCCTTCAGCGGTAACCATGCGGCCTTCTTTGCGTGCTTCTTCTAAGTTTCTTACAAACATACATTAAAATCCTTAGGCAGTTTTTTTAACTTGATCAGCAGCTAGCTTTTTTGTTTGACGCTTAACCGCTGCTTCTAAAATATCTAAACCCGCATTTAGCTCGTCATCAGTAATCAATAAAGGGCATAAGCATTTAATGACTTGGCCAGCAGGACCACAGGTTTCAATGACTAAACCTTGTTCAAAGCATTCAGTCACTATTGCATCGGCTAGTTTGCCATCAACAATGTCTAAACCACGCATTAAGCCACGGCCACGCTCTTGGGCTTCAATGCCCACTTCTTGGTAAGCACGCGCTAACTGCTTGAAGCGGTATTCAACAATGGTACCTTTGCGGGTCACTTCTTTGGCTAAATCATCATTCGCCCAGTATTCACGCATGGCAACCGTTGATGTCACAAAGGCTAAGTTATTACCACGGAAAGTACCATTGTATTCGCCCGGCTTCCACTGGTCTAACTCAGGCTTCATAAATACCGCAGCAAAAGGCAAGCCATAGCCAGATAAAGATTTAGATGTCGTCACAATATCAGGTGAAATATTGGCATGTTCAAAACTAAAGTATTTACCAGTACGGCCACAACCGGTTTGAATATCATCAATAATCAGTAAAATACCGTGCTTTTTACAGATTTTATCAATGCCTTCTAACCATTCAATGGAAGCAACATTAATACCGCCTTCACCTTGCACTGTTTCAAGCAAAATAGCTGCAGGTAAATCAACGCCACTTGAATTATCAGTCAGGGTTTTTTCAAGAAAAGCCAAGCTTGAAGAATCGCCTTCCATATAACCGCAGTAGGGCATAAAAGAAACGCCCTGCGTTGGCATAGCGGCGGCATGGCGAAACTTACTATTAGCCGTTGCTGCTAAAGCGCCTAGGGTTACACCGTGAAAAGCGTTAGTAAAAGAAACCACGTTAGTACGGCCTGTGGCGTTACGTGCAATTCTTAAAGCTGCTTCAATGGCGTTAGTACCCGTTGGGCCACAAAACTGCACAACGTATTCTAAACCACGGGGTTTAAAAATAAGCTCTTCTAAGGTTTCTAGAAACTCACGCTTAGCCGTCGTCCACATATCTAAACCGTGGGTTAGGCCGTCGTCCATCATGTAATCAAGCAATACTTTTTTAAGCTTAGGGTTGTTGTGGCCATAGTTTAATGTGCCAGCACCCGCTAAAAAGTCGATGTATTCTTTGTTGTTTTCATCGTAAAGCGTTGCGCCACGGGCACGGGTAAATACAGTTGGAAAAGAACGGCTATAAGTACGTACTTCTGATTCTAAACGTTCTAATGATTCTGAATTTACATGCGGGGTTGTCATTTGTTTACCTATCGTATCAATGAATTAAAAAGGACCAATTTTTACCAAAACTTCTTGCTCGTGATTACCACCTAGCTGTTGGCTAGTAAAAAAAACTTCATCAACGAGTTGGGCAGCACGTTCCTTAGCAAAGCTACGAAACAGGCCCCAAGAAGCTTGGTTGTCCGGCGTTATAGTGGTTTCTAAAAATTCAACTTGGCTGCAAGCTTCACGCTTTAGCACGTCATCAATTAGTTGCTTAGCTATACCTTGGCCGCGCAATAAATCACCTACCGCAACCTGCCATAAAAAAAAGGTATTGGGCGAGCTTGGTTTAATGTAGCCAGAAAGGAAAGCAGCCACTTGGCCGTCGACTTCAGCCACCACACAGGTTTCAGCAAAGTGGGTAGATTGCAGTAAATAAAGGTAAGTTGAATTAAGATCAAGAGGGGGGCAATTCTCAATAAGCTGATGAATTGCTACGCCATCATTGGCATTAGGTTTTCTAATCTTCAGATTTTTAGAAGGCATAAAAGCTTGGGTCTCTGTCTAAGATGCTAACAAGGATAACAGTTCAAGCTTAAAAATCAATTGTTTATTTATCAATTTAAAGGTTTATGATAATTTATAATTATAACGATTTGGTCTAACTTTTTAAAAAAAACCAAAAAACGACCCTCGTAAGGGCCGTTAAATACTACTTAAAAAAATGCTACTTAAAAGGCAGCTAACTAGTTGCGGGTTAAAGTTCGCATAGTCACTAGCTCTTCTGCTGAAGTCGGGTGAATGCCAATAGTGGCATCAAAGTCTGCTTTGGTTAAGCCTGCTTTTACAGCAATTCCTATACCTTGCACTAGCTCACCGGCATCGGCACCCACCACATGGCAACCCACCACTTTATCGGTAACATCTTCAACAATCAGCTTCATTAAAGTGCGACCTGTGTTGCCTGACAAAGTATTACGCATCGGCTTAAAGCTGGTCGAATAAACACGAATGGCTGGATAAGTCTTACGGGCTTCTTCTTCGCCTAAACCTACCGTACCAATATTAGGGTGACAGAAAACAGCTGTAGGAATATTTTTATAATCCATAGTGCGGGCTTCTTTACCGCTATACAGGTTGTGTACTAACACCATTGCTTCAGCCAAGGCTACTGGCGTTAATTGTGGCCCGCCAATAATGTCACCTAGTGCATAAACACTAGGAACTTGGGTACAAAAGTTGCTATCTACGCTTAATTCGCCATTCTTGTTAACGTCTAAGCCAACGTTTTCTAAGCCTAGGTTTTCAACATTACCACGGCGACCTGTGGCGCTTAATACGGCATCCACTTCAAGAGTACGGCCATCGCTTAGTTTGACTAATAAACCGGTCGCCTGCTTTTCAATGGCAGTAATTTCACAACCCAACTGCAACTGTACACCGCTGGAAGCAATTTCATTTTGCACAAACTCGCGTACTTCTTCATCAAAGCCACGTAGCGGCTTATCACCACGGTAAACCAAATGTGTTTCAGCGCCTAAACCGTTAAAAATAGAAGCAAACTCAACCGCAATATAACCGCCGCCATAAACTAAGAAACGTTTAGGAAACTCAGGTAAATCAAAAATTTCATTGGAGGTTAAGCAATGCTCAGAACCCGGAAACTCAGGAACAAAAGGCCAAGAACCTGTGGCTATCAGCAAGCGTTCTGCTGTGTAAGTTTTATCGCCCACTTGCACACTGTTAGCCGTAATAATTTTGCCACGCCCTTCAATGCGCTGCACACCACTGCCTTCTAACAGGCGGTTGTAAATACCATTTAAGCGTAAAATTTCAGTGGCACGGTTATCACGCAATGTTGGCCAGTGAAATTCTGGTTTAGCAACTGTCCAGCCATAACCGGCTGCATCTGCAAAATCTTGGGCAAAATGGGCGGCATAAGAATAAAGTTTTTTAGGCACACAACCCACGTTAACGCAGGTACCACCCCAATAACGGTCTTCAATAATAGCCACTTTAACGCCTTGGGTAGCGGCTGTACGAGCCGCACGCACACCACCTGAACCTGCGCCAATTACTAATAAATCAAAATCATAGTTAGTCATTTAAAAATTCCTATTTGTAACGGTATGCATTGTGGCAACGACGACAACCTTTAGCAGTTTCGTCAATTAATCGCCCTGCTTTACTTAAATCACCCGTTTTTATCTGATCATCAATTTGTTCTAAATTATCAACAAATTCATCCATTAAAAGATCGAACCTTGCTTTTTGTGACCAAATTTCAGGGCGAGAACGGCTCATTGGAAAACTTTCTCGTGAAGAAAGTGTGTCAAATAAGTCGGGTAAGCGGTAAGAAAGTTCCACCAGCTGGCTAGAATATTCTAAAGAACCTTCACGATTAGTGCTGCGCTGATTAACCACTTTAAACCGTAAGGCTTTAAATACTCGATCAATTTCATCAAAAGTATCAATACGTAAATGAACGTCTTCAGTCGATATATTAGTAGTTAAGCCTGACTTTTTAACGGGTGTATCAGCATAAGCACTGCTTAAAAAGCCAACAATTAGCAAACTAACAGTTAAACGGTACACGCTTGATAGCATTGATAATTTACCTTTTTAAGTCACTCTTTTTAATTTAATGCCCCACAAGAGTGTTGGGTTAAGCCGAGGCAAGGTCTGTGGGTTCACATTTCCAACAATGGCGTATTTAGGGTTACTGGTATCACGCTCTTGCATACGCATAAACAGCTGATTGTACTCATCCATAACACTAGTCACCCTAGGAGCTCGGCTATCAGATGTGCGCTTTATAACAATCGCCACTTCACCATTGTGTAGTTTTACACAAGCTCCTGGGGGGTAAATTCCTAATTCATTTAGAAAAACACGACTAAGCTTTTCATCAAACTGCTGGCCTCGTTCTAAAAAGATAGAACGTAAACTTTGCTGAGCACTTAAACCGGGGCGGTGTGGCCTGCCACTGACTAAGGCTGAATACACATCTGCCAAAGCAATAATACGGGCTTCGGCACGTATTTGGTTACCCTTTAAGCCTTTAGGGTAGCCGGTGCCATTGTTTTTTTCATGGTGTTGGAAAATAATTTGCAACCACAAATTATCTGTCACACCTGCTTCGCTTAGCATTTTAACGCTAACCAAAGGGTGTTGATCAACCCTTGCACGCTGCTCTTTATCTAAAGGTTCTTTTTGAATGTGCAGGCGCATTTGGTAGGTATTCATGCCCAGGTTTTGGGTTAAAGCCGCCGCTAGCATAGAAAGCTGTACTTTTTGTGGAATTTGCAAGGTTTTAGCAACCAATGCAGCCATAACAGTAACGTGCAAAGGGTGTTGAATTATGTATTCATGCGTGTTGTTTAAATGCACCGCCCCTAATACAGCGTCACTATTAAACGCAGCCAAGCCTTGAATTTGTGCTGCCATTTCATAAATTTTACGTTCAACTTCACCCGGCTTAACACTTTTAAATTCAATGCGTTCAAACAAGCTTTTTAAATCGTAACCAATTTCATCTAATTCAGAAAAAGGATTGGTATTTCTTGCAAAAGCGACAGGTTGAGGTTCACCTGGGGGCGGCCCTTGTTCCTCCTCTTCACCACTGCTGGGTTTACCTAACTTTTCACGGTGGCCATTGGCAAGTAAGTTATCTAATTTCCGTTGATTATC
>JAAYGA010000356.1 GCA_012727935.1 Pseudomonadaceae bacterium
TACGGCTTCTTCTTTGAACGCTTTAGAGTAGGTTTTATATTTACGCTTCTGATTCATCATTCACCTCAAGCTAGACTGGGTCTATTGTCTCTCATTGAAGTGTCTATTGGAATTAGACCAGAACACAGGACTGATCGTGTTCCCCGTAACCACGGGGATGAACCGAATCTTACGACAAACACACTAGTCTAATACTTGCCTGTAGCTGTTTTGCTGGCCGTCACGGTTTTAATCTTGCCAACAAACTCACGGCTAAAGACTGCTTTAATACCTTTAAGTTTGGGTAAATTGATAATGCCTTGCTCGAAGTTAACCATGCAATGTTGAGGGTATTGGTAGCTTCGCTGGGGTATCTTTTTGGATTTAAAACGTGGAAATTTAGCACGGGCTTTAAAAAGTTAGTAAAAGTCGTGTGGACATTAAGCAAGGCATTTAATAACGACTGACTATTCACTTCCTTTAACCACTCATAGTCGGCTATTTTTTCATAACCACTAGCTGGCTTTGAATGGCGCTACAGGATAATAAAAGATTCTAGGTGGAAAATTACGCATGATTAGTTAAAAGTGCTAACAAAGTAATTCTTACAGTTATCGTTCAATAAACCGCCTTAGTACTTCTGCTTGGCTAGTAATTGAGTTAAGTCCATCTAAATGCCCCCAATCACCTTCAATTTCAGCATAGCTAGTATCTTTACCTAAACTTAGTAGCTCTTGATGAATTTTTTTCGCTAAGGCTGGCCGCAATAATAAATCATTAGTGGCAGGTAAGAATAAACACTTGGCCTGAATTTTCTGTAAACCTTCGTTCAGCGTTTTACCCTGCCCAGCAATAAATAGCTGATTAGCACGAATTAAATACAAGAGGTGGTTAGCATCGGCGTATTTGGTTTGTGCCAAGCTTTGGGCTTTAAAGTAGTCCACCATACGAAAGTTCTGATCTATGGTTTTTGAAGGCGCGTCTTCCAAAGGGTAATGCTTGTGAAAGGTTTTGTTAATAATTGCCGGTGACATAGCAGCAAGGGTTATTTGCATTAGCGTTTGCTGCACCCCAGCAACCGGCGCTGCAGCGTTATAATAATTACCTTCACACCATAAAGGGTCATTTAGAATCGGCTCTGCCCACTGCTGTAAGCCTAAGCAACTCCACGCATCAGCCTCACCCATACCTATCACTGAAATCATGCGCTTAACCGCTTCTGGGTAGGCTATAGACCATTCTAAGGCTTGCAGCGAACCCATCGAAGGGCCAATAACAGCATGAAGTTCTTCAATCCCTAAAGAAAGCAATAAAGACCACTGCACTTCTACAAAGTCACGAATAGTCACCACGGGGAAATCTAATCCCCAAGGCTTGCCAGTTTCAGGGTTAGTTGTGGCTGGACCAGTGGTAATCACCCTAGGATTAAATGGCTCTTGGTTAACCAGCGTATCGCTACTAATAACAAAGTATTTATCGGTATCTAAAGGCTTGCCAGGGCCAATAATGCTATCCCAATAGCCTGCTAATAGATCATCTGCTTGGTAACGCCCAGCAGCATGGCTAGAGCCTGAAAAGTAATGAGTAACCAAAATAGCGTTATCACGCTGGGCATTTAGCTTGCCCCAGCTTTCCCAGCCTATATTTACTTCTGGTATGAATTGTCCATTAGTGGTGGTAAAGCCCTGCAATTTATAGTGTTTTTTTTCAATCAGCATTAAAAGCGTTCCTTGTAGTAAGTCCTTTGCCCTAGATATCAAACAAGTCTAAGATGTGCACTATAAACCTTGTGAGGAGAATAAAGTGACAGAAGGCGTAAAGCATATTATTGCCGTTGCTTCAGGTAAAGGCGGCGTTGGTAAATCGACTGTAACAGCTAACTTAGCAATGGCAATGGCTGCCAAAGGCAAGCGTGTTGGTATTTTAGATGCCGATATTTATGGCCCTAGCCAAGCAGCCATGTTTGCCGTTCCAATAGGAACAAAACCTGACTCTGAAGATGGTAAAAGTTTTGACCCTATTGTTGCCCACGGCATTCAAATTATGTCGATGGCTTTTTTAGTGGATGCTAAAACGCCGATGATTTGGCGCGGCCCTATGGCTGCTGGCGCTTTTCAACAGCTACTTAATCAAACCCGTTGGCAAAATTTAGATTACCTGTTTATTGATATGCCACCTGGCACGGGTGATATTCAATTAACTATGGCACAAAAAGTAAAAGTTACTGGTGCTGTTATTGTTACAACGCCACAAGATATCGCCCTTTTAGATGCCAAGCGCGGTATTGAAATGTTCCGTCAGGTAAAAGTTCCGGTGTTAGGTGTGGTAGAAAACATGAGCCTGCACACTTGTTCTGAATGTGGGCACAGTGAACCTATCTTTGGTGAAGGTGGCGGTGAAAGAATTGCTGAGGAGTACCAAACGGATTTACTTGGCCAGTTACCGCTGTCATTGAATATTCGTAAGCAAATGGATTTAGGCCAACCCCTAGCCATTAGTGAGCCAGAAAGCAAAGCTGCTGCTATTTTTGCTGAGATTGCTAACAAGGTTCATCAAAAAGTTGAAGCAATAACTGAAACCGCCGTGCCAGAAATTAGTATGGGTGACTAGTTCGAGGGCGACAGGTTTCATTTTGGTAATGACGATTGAACAAAAAAGCCAACTAGTGTTTAGCTAGTTGGCTTTTAAATTTGGTGGAGATAAACGGGATCGAACCGTTGACCTCTTGCATGCCATGCAAGCGCTCTCCCAGCTGAGCTATACCCCCAAAGCAGCAAGCATTATAAGTCGGTAAAAAAACTTGTCAATCTTTAAGCAGGCATTAGTTACTTTTGCTTAGTTGCTTTTCCAAACACCCCACCCACCCACTAACAAGGCTATAACACCTGTTACATAATATTGCCAAACTTGTTCTGGCATTTCACCTGTAACTTGACGAATAAGTGCTGTGTCAAGCTGCTGTTGTAAACCATAACCCCAATAAATTAGCAGGGTGCCAATAACAATTAATACTAGGCTAATCGCTCTTCTCACGGTTTTAACTCTCCAGTGTTAGCGGTTACATACTGCCCTAAAGGGGCGGCTAGGCTTAATGCCTCTTGTTGCTGTAATTCTACTAGCACTTCACGCAGTTCTTTAAGGTTGTCTAAAGTATCAGGCCAAGTATCTACTTTAGGAATACGCCAAGGTAAAGCTTGTAACCAACTAGCAAAGCTAATGCGGTTAAAGTCACGTCCAGGCAGCCAAACTTCACGCTCACGATCAAAAACTATCCATTGGTTAGCCTGCATCCATTCTATATTTGTTTGCCATTGCTCAGCATTTTCACTTCCCGTTAAACTACGCAAATAGCTTTCCTCAACACCTTCTGCCTTAGCAAAAGCCTGCCAAAGCTCACGTAATATAATTAATATTTGTAAACTAGGTTCTAGTTTGTCTTTAGTAGAATACCCCTTGGGTAGGCCGCGCACTGCAACCCATTGAGCACACAGTAAAATCATTATCCAAGAAATATAAATCCACATTAAAAATAGTGGGAAGGCTGCAAAAGCACCATAAATAAATTCATAGCTAGGGAAGTTGCTTACAAACCAAGTAAAGGTTTTTTTAGCCACTTCAAATAAAAAAGCCATGGCAAAACCACCCACAGCAGCATCACGAAACCTTACTTTACAATGCGGAACAGCCCAATAAAGCATAGTAAAAGCCAAAATACTGAACATAAAAGGTAGAAATTTCCATAGGGTAGCTACGCCGCCACCAGTAACACCGTCTAGCTTATTTAGTAATGGCAGGGTAGTTAAGTAAGAGCTTAGCACTATGCCAGCGCCCAGTAATAACGGGCCTAAAGTAAGCACTGTCCAATAAATTAATAAGGCTTGCAAACCACGACGCGGCTTTTCAACACGCCAAATGTGGTTAAAGGCTTTTTCAATGCTAACAATCATCATGCCAGCAGTCACAATTAACACTATTGCGCCTACTAGCGTCATTTGCCTTGCTTGCTTAGCAAAGCCACCCATATAGTCTTGAATGACTGCGCCGGTTGTTGGCACTAGGTGGTCAAACAACATTACTTGCAGCTCATCACCCACACCACGAAAAATGGGCAGGGCAGCTAACATGGAATAAACCATCATTAACATAGGCACTACAGCAAAAAGTGAAGTGTAGGTTAAAGCAGCAGCATTACGTGGGCCATTATCATTTAAAAAACGCTGGATAACTCGCCAAGCGTAATTTATACCCTTTAAGTGCAATATTTTATCAATTAAAGGCTTAAGACTTTGCATGTCGAAGGTTTCATCCCTATCACAGACTGTTAGAATGGTCTTATTCTAACACCTAAACTTGATACAATAAGAGATACCTCTATGCCATTCGTTTATTACCACAACTCTGGTTGTTCAAAATCACGCCAAGCCTTACAGCTATTAGAAGACAAGGGTATAAAACCAGCCATACGTGAATACCTTAAAAACCCTTTAACTACTGTAGAACTCACTAATTTACTAACCCAGCTAGGTAAAAATCCAACAGAACTCATTCGTAAGGGCGAAGCCATTTACAGTGAATTAGAGCTTGGAAAACCTGGCGTTAGCGATACTAAGCTTATTCAAGCGATGGTTGATCACCCCATTTTAATTGAACGCCCTATATTAAGTAACGGGCAGCAGGCGCGCATTGGTCGCCCACCCGAGCAGGTGCTAGAAATTATTTAATTCCACTTATTTAAGAGAAAACTATGTCGCTACCTTATATTTTAGTTCTTTATTACTCTCGTAACGGCAGCACTGCCAATATGGCTCGTGCTCTAGCAGAAGGTGTGGAGCAAGTAACTGGTATCGAAGCCCGTTTGCGTACCGTTCCTGCCGTGTCTAGTGTTTGTGAAGCAACCAAGCCAGCAATACCTGAAGAAGGCGCTGTTTATTGCACTGAAGAAGATTTGCGCCATTGTTCAGGCTTATTATTAGGCAGCCCCACACGCTTTGGTAATATGGCTTCAGCCATGAAATATTTTATTGACTCAACCAGCAGCCTTTGGCTATCAGGTGCATTAATTGATAAACCGGCTGGAACTTTCACTTCAACTTCAAGCCTACACGGTGGGCAAGAAACTACTTTATTAACAATGGCGCTTCCTTTACTACACCACGGCATGATTTGGGCAGGCATCCCCTATTCCAACTCCGAATTAAGCAGTACCACTACAGGTGGCACACCCTATGGCGCTACCCATGTTTCTGGTGCTAAAGGTAATAGTGAACTAAGTGCAACAGAACTAAAACTTTGCCATGCGCAGGGTAAGCGCCTCGCACACCTTGCATTAAAACTACAAGCTAAAAACACCATTAACTAGGAATTATAATTACTCGTGAAACCTGCCGCTCCCTTACCTCGTAAAGAGTTAAACTTCAAACTAAAAACTAGCCGTTGGCTAACTTTAATAAGCTACTTTGGCTTATTAGCAATTCTTTTAGCTGGCTTAATCATTTTCCCTCTTCCTGAAGAAAGCCGCTTATGGGTTATCTTGGCTGTACTTTGGCTGCCATTATTAATTTTTTTACCGGCAGTAGTTACCCGTAACCCACGTGGGCACGCTTGGCTGTGTTTTGTAAGCTTGGTTTATTTTATGCAGGGAACAACTACATTTATTATACCGGGCAAGGCAGGTATCGGCGCATTACAGGCGTTGTTAGCGTTAACTTTATTCACTTCAGCAATGATGTATGGGCGCTGGAGAGGAATGGAGCTGCGTGGCGCAATAATCAGCGACGCAACTCCATAACTGAAGATTTTATAACCCGTAAAATTATAACCAATAAGCTTATCAAAATCGCGTAAGACCTCGTACTTTGAGTGCGAGGATGGATAGCGAGGGTTGCGTAAGCAGCCCCTTAATAGGTCGCTAAAGTCTTTGCAGCATAGATTAACACTGGTAGTGTATACAGCA
>JAAYGA010000357.1 GCA_012727935.1 Pseudomonadaceae bacterium
CCCGTCCATGCCTGTTTTTCATTTGCGAGTGCTAGGGGTTGCGACTTCTGCGACTCTTGCGACAAGCTAGCATTCATGGGGTTTGTGGCTTGCGACTCATTTGCGACTACTTGCGACTTTTTTGCGACTGGCTCTAAATTATCGGAAAGTGTCGCAACTGGTCGCAACGGTGTCGCAACTGGTCGCAACGGTGTCGCAACTGTAAGTTCTTGATTTACTTCACTTGTCGCAGGTGTCGCAAATGTCGCAGGGGGTAGGCTGTCGCAAAGCAATAAAGGGTTAAGCCGGTACTCTTTATTTATGCCTTTTAACAGGTGGTTAGATGTAATTAAGATAGTAAAAGCCCTATCCCTAGCCTTCGCATTTCTTAGGCCGCCTGTACTGCATCCTTTCCGCATCCACTCCCTACCGCTAAACTCTAGCCACTTACCTTTAGCCGATTCTTTTAGCAGCCAATCTAAAGCCGTTTGTGCCAGTCGTGTAGCTGGGTCAACTACCACCGCATCAGCGTAACGCTTCCACTCTTGCAGCGAATGGTCGGCAATTAAATAAGCCGCTTGCATCATTTCAGCGTCTACTTGCTGCCGCTTATCAAAAAACGCCAATACCGTTGCAATTCTTAGGGTATTTTGGGCGGCTCTTGAAGCGAACGGTCGCAAGGCTTCATAGTCGTTAAACCTAGCTTGTTGGTGTTCGGTATGTTGCCAGTAGCCTAGCCACACCTCTTTAGCCTCTTGGGTTACGGGTAAAGCGTTGGCATTTATCTGATCGTCTATAATTGCTTTTGGTTGATCTAGCAGTTGATCTAACCTAGCCCAGTAATTGGTTATTGCTGGTATATCACTGGCTTTCTGGTCGAGTCGTTCAAGGCTTAATTTGCGGCCACCCACTAGGCTTTCAGGTGCGCTAAATAAAAACCTCGGCAAGAAGCCTTGCTCTCTCATTATCGGGTCATTTAATACTTCCCTGATCGCCACTTCTTGCGCCATTAAGCTAAGGCTTAACCGTCTACCTTGGAATGAACCTGAACCGTCTGCATTATCTTTTGAGCGTAGCCGTTCGCCTTTGCCGTCATCCCACAACTTAGCCAAGCTGCCTAGCACTGCAACGTGGTTATCAGCTTTCATACTGTGGCCGCTTAACATTTGGCCGCCTTCGTCTGTATTCCAAAATAGGGCGCTTGTTCCTTCAACAAACATGCTCATAATGCGGCTGAATGAACCGTCACCCGATATAACAGAAGTCGGGTCATAGGGTGGTGGGTTGGTCTGGTCATACTCTTTTAACGCCTTACCCTTTAAGCCTGCTTTGCCTAAATCGTGTTCTTTAAGTGCCTTGGTGTAAGCATCTTTGCTTTTCCATTCCCTAATATCTATCGGTTGGAATGCTTGGCGATAGGCAGAACTTTTACCCTCACCACTTGCGCCTAAGCTTAGCTGCCATAAGGTACAGGGCATCTTTTCCGATACATGAGACCAAGCATCTACACGGGTTTGCGCTACATGACCGGCCGCGCCTAAAACGGCTTGACCGGCTAGCGCCAGCGGTACTTGTTCAAACTCAGCAATAGCCTTAATCGCATCACTTAAAATAGGTGGCAGTGCGTCCACTGGGTAGGGTGTTGGTTTATTGGCATCGGGGATTAAAGACACTGGTTCGGGGTATTCGGGGTTAGCTGTTTGCTGTGCAATAACTTGGGCTGGCGCTAGGTTATCCATGATTAGCACCTCCCTTGGCTAAGGCTTCACGCTTGCGGCCTGTTAGGTAGTCGTTCCAGTCACCGGCAATGGGTGGAATGCTGACTTGCCCACGGATTGCTAAAGCCGCTTCTTGCGCTTTTACTACCCCAACATTTATACCGCTTTTGTGGTTTAGGTCGTTATCTGCACCGATTACTATTTGTGCGTAGGGAAAGGCTTTTCTTGCATCTAAAGCCACGGCTAGTAAGTTGCCAGCATTAAAAGCTACTAGCACCGGCTTACTGGTAAATTCATGCAAACTAGCCCCCGTTGCCCAGCCTTCAACAATATAAAAATCGTTAGCCATAGCGCCAGCATTACCAATGATTGAATAAGCGCCTTTCACCTGACCACCTGCAATAAAGCGCTTTGCCCCGTTCGGGTAAATGGTCTGCAAATTGATTAGCTGCCTATTGTGATACATAGGCGCTAAAAGCCCGTTGCCCTCTTGCTTAAGGTTGTAGGTGCTTACCATCTTGGCGATGCTTAGGTAAGGGTGGTTAGGGTTGGCAGGGCTGGCTGGATTAAAGCGTGTAGCTGCCTCCTTAGCGGCTTTGGCTCTATCTTCTTGCTCTAGTCGTAACCTTTCGGCTGTTGCTTTTGCCTGTTCTGCTTTACGGGCTGCTAGAACGTGTGGGGGTAGCGGCTCTGGTCGGCTAAATTGCCAGCCTCCTTGCTTGGCAATATGAATAAGTGAACCAATTTTAACGCTCCCTTGCTTGGCGCTTTTCCATGTCGCTAATGCCGCCTTAGTGCAGTAGTTGGGGGCGGTTGCTGACCAATCTAAAAAAGCTTGTTCTGCCAATTCCCCGTATTCATCTTTAAGTGCAAAGGCCACCTTAACCCAAGTATCACGGTCGCTTGGGTCAATATAAGTTAAGCCGTTAATCGCTTTATCTAATTCCATTACAGCGCTCCCTTTACCAAAAAGGCTAAGGGAAGGAAGGCAGCCATAGCAGCTAATACCGCTAACTGTTGTAGGAGGGGGTTTGTTACGGCTATAATTAGCTTGCTCTTCAAAGCATGAACAAAGGCGCTCTTATTGGTTTTACCGGTAGGGGCGTTTTTCATTTATGCGCTCCCTTTTGCTAGAAAATAGACTTTAGCCAGCAAGCCAATTACTGCCACCGGCAAGCGCTCGTTTATAATCGTTTCTGGTATGTCGTCCAAAGAGAAAGTAACACTTTGCTCAAAGTCTTCTAGCCGTACTCCATGATTAGAGTGGTAGGCTACTAGGTCGCTGCTGGCATTATTGGCAAAAACTTCGAACTTGGTCATGGGGCGCAACGTCTCACCACCAATTACCATGCCAAGTTTCATAGACTGGGTTTCTAATTCTGCTAAGAAGTGGTGTTCTTCTACATCACCTAAGCGTTCATAGATGGATAAGTTTTCGTAAGCTTCTGATAGCTCAACACCGCTTAGTAGCTGATTAAGCGCAAATTGAGCAAGTTGGGTAAGGTTAGTGGTGGTCATTATTTAGCCTCCCAGTTCATAGGGTCGGCTAGCCAAGCGTTAATTTCAGACAAGCGCCAGCGTGTGGTGTTGGCTGATACTTTGATTGGCTTAGGCATTGTGCCTAGTTTTGACGAACGCCAAACGGTGCTTACACCGATTCCACAAATATGAGCAACTTCTTTTGCTTGCATCAAGCGCTCTTGCTGCTGTGTAGCTTCTTCCATTTCTAAATACCTTTTTAGGTTTATTTATCAATGGTTTAGCCCGTTTCTACGCCTTTTCTGTTCTACTGCTACTGCTAATAATTTACAAGCAGGTTGCTAATAATTTACAAACAGTTTGCTAAAATTTTATGCCTATAATTGTTTAGCGCACTAAATACTGATAGCATTAAATTTATAGGCAATAGTTTCCTATAGTGTGTTGTTAGCGTAAAGATTAGGGGCTGATTCTTGGTTAGTTTTAAAACTGACATTAATCACCTCCAATCAATCGCTACAACGAACAAAAAAAGGCGAAGCCAAAAGGCTAAACCTGTGAACCTCGCTAACTGAATCGGTCGCCAAACTAAGACAGTTAGTGGGGTAATTTTGCTTGTACTTAACAAGCGATAGGTGCACTGTACTAGCCCATCTAAATCAATTCAACCCTAAGCCAGCAGCTTTTTTAATAGCAAGCCTAACTTATTGATTCGGCTAGGTTTTTCCCTGTGAATAAAATTTATTATATTTTTGCTTGGCACTAGATAAGCTGCTTTTTTGCCATAACCGCTATATGTAGTGCTGGTATTGTTTACAGCTAAACGTGTGCTAGCTGGTGCTCTATGTACTCCACCCTAAAACCTAGTGTTTAATCTAGCAGTGTTCTGGCAGTTGCCCTAAAGCCGTGTGGGGTTATTGTCTCTTTGCTGTAGCCCATATCCCTTAATGCCATTCTAACGCCGTTATCAGACAGACAGCGGCTACCACCTCTAGCTGACGGGAATACATATTTACCATGGCCTGCCCCACTTTCAGAGCAATGCCACAGGTGCTCACAATTCAACAGTAATGAACACCAGCTAGCACACTGCTCAAAACTCTCTTTTATGGCTTATGAACAGGTGTTCAATAAAAGTTCAAAGCTTTGAACAGTATCCCTGAAATGTCCTCGTTCACCACGTTTCTCAGGGGGTAGGGGGGTGTGTCAAATTTCAGGGATACAGCAAGGAATGAAAAGCCCTCAACCCTTTGCTATCTATGGCTTACAGCGCTCCCTTCATTTCCTATGGCTGTGTAATAATATCCCTGTTTTGTCCTCGTTCTTTCCTATTTCTCACTCCCCCCGGGGTGTAGTCTTTTTTTCGGGGTTGTATGTAGGGATAAAAAGCACTAACTGGTGCGTAGTTTGCGCTGCTGCGTAGTTTGCGCTGCTGCGTAGTTTGCGCTGCTGCGTAGTTTGCGCTGCTGCGTAGTTTGCGCTGCTGCGTACTAAACCAAAGCAAGCTGGCCGGTATTTGAGTTACCACACAATGGGGTCACTTACCCCAAACTAGGGTAGCTTCTAACCGATAATTAAAACTGTCTATTTTTGCCCTGTGCTAGCTTTAGCGCTTGGACTGGTGTTTGTATTCGTTCAGGCAATAAAAAAGCCCAGCGGCTAGGCTAGGCTTGTTATTTGTATCGTTAAGTTATGCTGCATCAGTATTGTTATTGCTCTCACCGCAATACTCACAAAGGTGTACGGCTTCATGCTCTTGTTGATTGCCGCAAACCTCACACACTGCCATAAGGTCGAGTTCACCTTCAAGAATCTCTAGCTCTAATTTTCCTGTGCCCAGCACGTCATCTACACGCCAAACAATGTATTGAAAGCATTTAATTAAATCCGCTTTTGAAAGCTCCAGTTCCATATCAGTAGCCAATAATTCAAATGCTTCTAGGCCACCATCTAACGCTGCTAATGTGTTCTGGTTGGTTATCGCTTCAATTAGCTTTCGTTGGGCTGGTATGTAGGTTTCTACTGTTAACAGGATTAAGCATTCTTCTAGTTCGTCATGCCCTAGAACTGGCTCATGTTTTAGATTGATACTAGCAACTTGCAAGCGCCGTGCACCACCTGTTAACCAGTACAGCTTTTCTTCATCACGCCTTATGGCGTTTAATATTTCAACCTGCCTGTTATTCATAGTTTGATTGCTCCATTTGCCAGTAAATGATTCAGTTTGTTTGTTAGTTGCCCTGCTATTTCTGCTATTTTGCTACTGTTTGCACTCTATCCCTTGTATGGCGTGGCTTTCAGAGGGTAAGTGTAGATTACCGTGCCTTACTTTCTTACCTTTTACTTTCTTACCGGGCTTCACCTTGTGTGCTGCTGATATGTTACCAAATGTTAAAGATAATTAGCCGGTAAATTTGCTACTCTAAAACAGCTATAACCCACGGATGGCAAGGGTTAGGGCTTGTTCCAGTGGTCTATATGCTCTTAAACGCATTTTAAAGATGTATGTAATATATTGTAGTTAGATAAGCCTAATAAAAAAGCCTAGTTTTTTAGGCTAGGCTTGGTAGTGGTTATCTGGTTATTGGTGTGGGTATCCGGTTGTAGATCGTTACCAGTAATTCACCTTCATTGCACGGATGTACTGGTGGTGGTCTTAGTTTGGTGTGGTGGCCTTTGCACAACTCGCAGCCCCAGTAATGCTTGTACCAAACTTGGCAAGCTGTTTCTGCATCGGCATTTTGATAATGGTCTAGGTGCTTAATCAAAAGCGGCTTGTTAGCTTGCAGGCGCTCCATTAAGTGTTGGGGCGGTGGGTTTGTTGCAGCCGGTCGTAGCTGATCGCCTTCAACCGATAACGACACTTCGTAATACTTGGCTTGATCTAGTGTGTTTATTGCCGTCATTAAATTACCCCCGTCCACAAGCTTTGCTGTTTTTCATTTTCCGCCGTTAAAAGTTGCGATTTCTGCGATTCTTGCGATTCCTCAGCATTCATGCGTATCCGCTGCCGTGCTTTTCTTGCCGCATCGTAACTCACGCCTCGATCACGACAAAACGCCTGTAAGCTAACGCCTGTACCCGCAAACTCCTCAAAAATCTGTTTCCAATCCTGACTGGTGCGGATGGTTGCGGATACTTGAGGATTTCCAGCGGATTGCTTTTCTACTTCCTCAGTACTTTCCGCACCTTCCCCCGTCCATGCCTGTTTTTCATTTGCGAGTGCTAGGGGTTGCGACTTCTGCGACTCTTGCGACAAGCTAGCATTCATGGGGTTTGTGGCTTGCGACTCATTTGCGACTACTTGCGACTTTTTTGCGA
>JAAYGA010000358.1 GCA_012727935.1 Pseudomonadaceae bacterium
AAACTGCATACCTTGAAAGACTAGCAGACCAGCAACTAGCGGCAGAGGTAACCAACGTAATAAATGTTCATGAATAAAAATAACTAACAATAATAATAAAGCGATTAAAACGCCGGTTATACGGTAATTAGCTTGCATCTGCCTAACCATACTTGTTTGGCTTAGCGACAAAGAAGCAATGCCGCCACCTAGCAAGGCCGTTATTAAATTCATACTACCGGCAAGTTTTAATTCATGGTCTAAATTCAAATCTTGTTTAGCTAGCAGCTCTATTGAAGTGGCTTGTAATAACATGGACAAAACAGAAATAGAAGCGAGGGTTAATAGTGCGCTCCAAGGTAAATAAACCCAATCTATGCTTGGCACACCATTTTTTAACCATTGATAACTTGTTAAGGGCAATGAACCACTGGTTTCTAGCTGAAAAAACCAACTGGCTTGATTCTGTAAAAAAGGGGCTAGCAGCACCATAATAATGCCGCCTATTAAGGTTGCCAGAGGTAATAAATGGGCAGGCTGAATGCGCTGCCTTAATAGCCAAAGAATAAAAGCAAAGCTAAGCGCCATCCATAAGGAAGAATCTTGTAGCTGATTAACTGCTAGGTTAGTTAAACCTGTTAAGGCTAAGCCACCTTTAATAAACAGCCAGCCTATACCCGCTAAAAAACCAGCAAGAACAGGCAGTGGGAGGTAACGCACAATACGACTCAGTTTTAAACTGCCCATTAACAGCATAAAACTAGCTGTCATTAGGCCATTTAACATAAGCAGCAGCCAAAATTGCTCTATGGAAGGATTAATACCTTGCAACATATCAGCAAACATAGCTGCGGCACTGGGAAGGGGAATACCAATTAAACCCGCCATACTGCCTTTCCATGCAACAAGTAAGGCAGAAACCATGGCGGTTAATAACATGGCAACAACCATGTCTGGCAATAAAACAGCTTGATTGGTGTGAGTAATCATCGCTGCAAAGGAGAAAGCCAATACAGTACTTATCAAACTCATTAATAATACTGCAGGCATAACCTGCAGTAGAGTACGTGCATTGAGTATGGCAATCTCCTTTCTTAAACAAGTACCTAGCTATTATTTTTATTGCAAGCAACAAGTTTTAAGTTCTATTAGCTAGGCTCTATTAGGTACAGCTCTATTAAACATAGATCTACTAAATATAGCTCTACTCGCTGGCTTCAACTAGCTTAGCTTCCAACTCACCCATTAGCTGGGTAATTGACTGAGCAGATTTACCTGTTTCATCGGCCAGCTCTTTTACTTGGTCTGCCACCACCGCAAAACCACGCCCTGCTTCACCAGCACGCGCAGCTTCAATACTGGCGTTTAGGCTCAGCATTTTTAGCGTTTTTAAAACTTGTAGAATTTTCTGAGTTTGGTTAATAATTTGGTTACTGGTGCCGCCCACATCATCCATTTTTTTATGACGTTCGTCTTCTTCCATTTTGCGCTGGCTAATATCAGCCACCACACCTTCTATAAAAGTAACCTCGCCTTGGTCATTATAAACAGCGCCACCGTGCTCATTTACCCACTGAATAGTGCCGTCAGCACGTTTAATGCGGTAGTCAACATTCCAGTTAGCTTTACTTTTTATGCCTTGCACTATGGCGGCATCTAAGCGGCTGGTGTCATCTTGATGAATAAGTGACATATAAGAAAGGCGGCTATTCTGCAATAAGTCTTTTTCTGTATAACCCGTTACTTTTTTAACCACACCAGCTAGGTTAACCATAGTGAAACTTTTGTCATGACGGCAGCGGTACAAAAAGCCATTCATGCGATTAGCAATGCTCTCATAAATTCGGGCAGCATCCTCTGCTGGGGCGTAGCTCATATCCTGCTGGTTATAATCTGAATTCATGTCAAAAAACCTTCAATAGTTAGATGAAAACTGTAAGTAAATGTACACCCCTAGCGGGGTAACAGCAATGCAATTCAATCTTTTAAGTTTGCAAATGACGGCCGCCATTCAAAGATAAAATAGCCCCTGTCATGTAGGGCTGTTTAAGCAAAA
>JAAYGA010000359.1 GCA_012727935.1 Pseudomonadaceae bacterium
ACACGGTTAACAATAAAGCCGGGGGTGGAGGTAGCAAAAACTGGCTTTTTACCCCAAGCAGCAGCGGTAGCGTGAACCACTTCAGCTAGCTTTTTGTCGGTCGCTAAACCCAGAATAACTTCAACCAAAGCCATTAAAGGCGCAGGGTTGAAAAAGTGCATACCTAATAGGCGCTCTGGGCGTTTTAGCTGGGCACCTAAGGAAGTCACAGAAATAGAAGAAGTATTAGTAGCTAGAATAACGTTTTCGCCACACACACTTTCAAGCTTGGCAAACAACTGGCGCTTAATGTCTAGGTTTTCAATAATGGCTTCAATCACTAAACCGGCATCGGCTAGTTCTTCAACATTATCTATTGGTTGAATACGGCTCAGCAAAGCATCTAAATCGGCTTGCTGCATCTTGCCGCTATCAACACGTTTTTGCAGAACCTTAGCAACACCGGCTTTGCCTTTTTCAGCAGCACCGGCTTGTTGGTCTTGCAAATAAACACTGTGTCCAGCTTGAGCAGCAACTTGAGCGATGCCAGAACCCATAGCACCCGCACCTATTACTGCAATTTTTACTGAAGGTTTTAAAGCCTGCATACTATTGTCCTTTAACACTTAGTGCCCCTTGAAACTGGGTTGGCGTTTTTCCATAAAAGCAGCAACGCCTTCACGGTAATCTTCAGTACGACCCGCTAAGCGTTGTAAGTCACGCTCAAGGTCTAGCTGCTCATCAAAGGTGTTGTTGGCACTGGCATTCATTGCGCGTTTAATTAAAGCTAAACCTTTGGTGGGCTGAGTTGCTAAGTGGCGAGCCAACTTCATGGCTTCTTCCATCAGCTGATCGTTATCAACACAGCGCCAAATCATGCCCCAGCTTTCTGCTTGTTCGGCAGAAATTTTGTCACCCAATAAAGCCATGCCTTTAGCACGCGCCATACCGGCTAAACGAGGTAGCGTCCAAGTACCGCCAGAATCAGGAATAAGGCCAATTTTGCAGAAGGCTTGAATAAAACTAGCGGAACGTGCAGCTAAAGTAATGTCGCAAGCTAAAGCAATGTTGGCACCCGCGCCGGCAGCGACACCATTGACTGCACAAATAACCGGCAGAGGTAGGTCACGCAAAGTGCGTAGCATGGGGTTGTAGCGTTTTTCAATCGACTCACCTAAATCGGGAGCTGTATCGCTTGCCGCTACATTGCGGTCGCCTAAATCTTGTCCGGCACAAAAGCCACGTCCAGAGCCGGTAATAACTAATGCACGCACACTGGCATCTTTACGAATTTGGCTTAAAGCGGCACGCATTGCTTGGTGCATTTCAGCATTAAAACTATTCAGGTTATCGGGACGATTAAGGGTTAGTAATGCAACACCCTGATCTATCTCAAGAAGAATACTGGACTGAGGCATAAAAAAATCCTTTGATGAATGGTGTTAAAAAAACTAACAACCCGTAAATTTAGGCTGGCGCTTTTCTTGGAAAGCTTTTAAGCCTTCAGCACGGTCAGCAGTGCCTGCCAAAATAGTAAAGGCGTGGCGTTCAAATCTAAGCCCAGCAGCTAGGTCTAGATCACTGGCTTTGTGAATGGCTTCTTTAGTTAAGCGCACTGCAAGGGGTGCTTTGCTAGCAATGGTTTCAGCAATGCTAATGGCTCGTTCTACAGTTAGTTCGGTAGGGCAAATTTCGCTAATTAAACCGGCTTGTAAAGCGCGTTGGGCAGAAATTTGTTCACCGGTTAGGGCCAAGTGCATTGCCAAAGCCGAACCCACCGCACGGGTTAAACGCTGTGTTCCACCAGCACCGGGCATAATGCCAAGGTTGATTTCTGGTTGACCAAAGCGAGCATTTTCACCCGCAATAAGAATGTCTGCGTGCATGGCAAGCTCACAGCCGCCACCTAGTGCAAAACCATTAATGGCTGCAATAATCGGTTTAGGGAAGCGTGCAAGGCGTTGCCAGTGGGCTACGCGCGGGTCTTCAAGAATCCCAACTAAATCACGTGCCGCCATTTCATTAATATCGGCACCAGCAGCAAAGGCTCGCTCGCTACCGGTAATGACAACTGCACGTGTAGCAGGATCAGCTTCAGCAGCGTCAAGTGCTGCAGCAAGCTCACCCAAGAGGGCTGTATTTAAAGCATTGAGAGCTTCAGGGCGGTTAAGGGTAAGCAATAGCACACCCTTGTCTGGCCCCTGAATAAGCAGGTTATTAGGCATAAGCAACCCATTAATTGTTTATTATATGTTTACTGCTTAGGTTGTATCGGTCATCAAATGACTTGAAAGTAGCAGTTACAACGTTTTGTCTTGTTTTGTTGTAGCCATGCTGGCATGAGTGAATTGCTGAAATTAGTATATCCAAAAAATGACACTGATCAAGAACTTAATTCTTGTTTTATGTATCGCTTTAAAGTGTTTTTTATAATTGTAACTTTAAGTTATTGATTTTTAATGGTAATACTGAGTTTTTAGTTATCTTTTAGATGTTTTTAGTCGTTTTTATTACTAATAAGCGCCATAAATAAAGCTGATCGCTTTGCTTTACTTAGTGGATGTGATACAAAAAGCACGTCTTGTTTTATATTGTTGTTGCTATGTTGGCACGCTGTGTGGATGTCTGTTTTTTAGAAAAACTATGTTCTTAGGAGACTTATTATGTCAGCAGTAACGCCTGCGATTTTGTTTGAACGTCATGAAACACTATTAAATCGTGCAGTAGAAGCCATTCATACCCGTGAATACTGGTCGCCCTACTCGGAAAACTTAAAGAAGTATCCAGAAGAGCTAGTTAAATCTGCGCCAGAAGACTTCAAGGCTTTGTGTAACCAGCACTTTGAGCTAGAAGGCCCAGCAAGCGTTAAAAAAATTACCGGTGAGCGTTCACCCTATGGATTAGATTTAGGCACTAGCTACGATCAGCCCGATATGGATCAGCTAGTTGACACCCTACATGCACTGATACCTCAGTGGCGTGATGTTGGCCCTAAAGGCCGTGTCGGTGTGTGTATGGAGATTCTCCAGCGCCTAAATGCTATGAGTCCTTTAATGGGCCATGCGGTCATGCACACCAGTGGTCAGGGTTTTATGATGGCCTTCCAAGCGGGTGCACCTCATGCCCAAGACCGTGCTTTAGAAGCCG
>JAAYGA010000360.1 GCA_012727935.1 Pseudomonadaceae bacterium
AAAGAAGCTTAGGCTTCTTTTTTCTTGCAAATACAGCTTCACACTGTTCAGTTTAAACTCTGGACTAAATTTAGACATGAAAAACCCCTGAGAAATTGGGTGTCCAACTTTCAGGGGTCAGTTCAAAGTTTGAGGGCTTTTATTGTTAGCTATTTTTTATTGTTAGCAAAGCTAATTAAGCCGATTAATAACGCTGAAAAACTAAACAAGCGTTAGTGCCACCAAAGCCAAAGCTATTAGACAACACACGGTTTAAAGTAACATTTTCACGCGCCTTACCCGTTACTATATCCAAGCCTTTTGCAGCTTCATCTAAATTATCGACGTTAGCAGAGGCCGAAATAAAGTTATTCTCCATCATTAACAAAGAATAAATAGCTTCTTGCACACCTGTTGCACCCAAGGAATGGCCAGTTAACGATTTAGTTGAACTCAGTGCTGGGCAAGCGTCGCCAAACACTTCACGTATTGCTTTTAGTTCAGCCATATCACCAACAGGCGTTGAAGTGCCGTGGGTGTTGATGTAATCAATTTTACCTTCTAAACCTGCCATAGCCTGCTGCATACAACGCGCGGCACCTTCACCCGAAGGGGCAACCATATCGTAACCGTCAGAAGTAGCACCATAGCCAACAAGTTCAGCATAAATTTTTGCACCACGGGCTTTAGCGTGTTCTAGTTCTTCAAGCACCAACATGCCACCACCACCTGCAATAACAAAACCATCACGGTCTGCATCATAAGCACGGGAAGCTTTTGCAGGGGTTTCATTATAGTTAGTCGACAGTGCGCCCATCGCATCAAATAAAGACGACATAGTCCAATGTTCTTCTTCGCCACCGCCTGCAAACACCACATCTTGCTTGCCTAGCTGAATCATTTCCATTGCATTACCAATGCAGTGGGCTGAAGTGGCACAAGCAGAAGAAATTGAATAGTTCACGCCTTTAATTTTAAAGGGTGTCGCCAAGCAAGCAGAAACGGTGCTGCCCATAGTGCGTGTTACGCGGTAAGGCCCAACACGGCGCAAACCCTTGTCACGCAAAATATCAGCAGCTTCCACTTGGTTAGCAGACGATGCACCACCAGAGCCTGCAATAAGGCCAGTACGCACGTTAGAAACCTGTTCTTCACTTAGCCCAGAATCTTCTACAGCTTGTTGCATAGACAAATAAGCAAAGGCAGCTGCATCACCCATAAAACGCTTTAGCTTACGGTCAATTAATTCGTCTAAATTTAAATCAATACTGCCGGCAACGTGGCTACGAAAACCCATGTCAGCATAGTCTTGTTTAAATTTGATACCTGAACGCCCTTGGCGCAATGCATCAAGAACACTTGCTTTATCTGACCCTAAGCATGAAACAATGCCCAAGCCTGTAACAACAACTCGTCTCATTAGTCTGCCCTCTCTTAAAAGCCACTAGTGCTAGAAAATAAACCTACACGCAAATCTTTGGCCTCATAAATTTTACGGCCATCAACTTCCATTACGCCATCAGCAATACCCAAAATTAATTTCCGGCTCATGGTACGTTTAATGTCAATACGGTAAGTTACTAGCTTTGCAGAAGGCAAGACTTGTCCTGTGAATTTAACTTCGCCACTACCCAAAGCACGACCACGACCAGCGTTACCCTGCCAACCTAAATAAAAACCAACCAGTTGCCACATAGCGTCTAAACCCAAACAGCCGGGCATAACAGGGTCACCTGGAAAGTGACAATCAAAAAACCATAAATCAGGTGTAATATCTAACTCTGCAATAATTTGACCCTTACCATAAGCACCGCCATCTGTATCTATTGTGATTATACGGTCAAGCATTAGCATATTTGGCATAGGTAACTGGGCATTGCCAGGACCAAAAAGTTCGCCACGGCCACAAGCCAAAAGTTCTTCATAGGTGTAGGAGTTTTGTTGGGTCACTGGATACTTCCGTTAATTAGAATAATATTTATTTAAGGTTAGGTTAACTCTGGCCAGTAGTTTACTGAAAAAACAGGTTGCTTGCATCTGCTGCGACTTAATAGCGAGTCAGTTATAACACTAAATCTACACCTATGCCTTTAACCTGCTACAATAATAAACCCTAATTTCATATCCAATACGGCAGCACTTGCGACCCCAGTTACTATGAAAATAAACCTGCCAATAACTGACCAACAAATTTCTTTAACTGCTAAAGACCAATTAGTTTCTACAACCGACCTTAAAGGTGCAACTACCTACGCTAATGACGATTTTCAACGCATTAGTGGTTTTTCAAGTGAAGAGTTGTTGGGTGTTAACCATAACCTAGTTCGCCACCCAGACATGCCGCCCCTTGCTTTTGCAGACCTTTGGGCGCGCCTTAAAACAGGCGAGTCTTGGATGGGGGTTGTTCAGAACCGCTGTAAAAATGGTGATACCTATTGGGTAGATGCTTTTATATCGCCTGTTTTTGAAGACAACAAACACATTGGCTACCAATCCGTTAGGGTTAAACCAGAAAACGACTTAATAACAAGGGCGGCAACAACCTATAAAGCCTTAAGCACCGGTAAACAAAAAGCACCTCGCAAACGTTGGTCTGCTTATGGCTTGTTACTCGGCCTAGTATTATTGCAAATACTTTCAACTTTAACAGTGCTTTACTTAATTGATAACCGTGGTTTTGCTGGGTTTTTTGTTGGTTTCATTGGGCTGGTTGTTTTAGGTACAGTGGCGGTTTTCCTTAATCCTCTAAAAAACATTTACCAAAAAGCACTTAATATTGTAGATAACCCAGTCGCACAGCAAGTTTACAACGGCAGCATGAATGAATTTGGCGCACTAGACCTAGCCCTAAGAATGCAACAAGCACAATTACGCACCGTTGTTGGCCGTGTTCAAGATGCAACTAAAAGCTTAAGCAGTGTTGCCGCTACAACAGAAAACGCCATTCACCAAGCAGAGCAAAGTGTAGGCGACCAAGAATCACATCTAAATGACTTATCTGGCATGGTAGATCAACTAGACAGCAGCATTAAAGAAATAGAACAAAGCATTCAAGGTATAAACAGTGCAAGCCAACACATGGACAAAGAAACCCATCGCGGCCAAACCAGTGTTGCAGCCAGCATAGCCAGCGTTAGACGCATGGCTGAACGCTTAGATTCAGTAACCACCAGCATTGAAAGCCTGCGAGAAGATGCTGAAGCCATTAGTGACAGCATCCACTCCATTACCGACATAGCCGACCAAACCAACCTTTTAGCTTTAAATGCCGCCATAGAAGCGGCCAGAGCCGGTGATTCAGGCCGTGGTTTTGCAGTGGTTGCCGATGCTGTACGCCAGCTAGCAAGCAATACTCAAGATGTAACTGAAACAATTACTTCACGAATAGTCATTATTCAAAACAATATAAATACTTCCATAACACAAATGTTAGAAAGCCACCAAGAAAGCCAAATAACGGTTGAGCAGATTGAAAAAGCTGGCTTGGTTTTAGATGAAATGACTACAGCAGCCAATAACGTTCTTGATTCCAGCCAACGCGTGGCCAGCGCAGTAGAACAACAGGCCGAAGCCAGCAGCAGCGTTATTGGCAGCCTACAACAGCTTAGGGAAGTGGCTCACAGCACACGCCTTCAAGCCGTAGCCACTTCCCAAAGTACAGACAACCTAACAGAGCAGATAAGAAAAATGCATTCATTGGCTAAAGCCTTTTCAGATAGGTAGTTGTTATGGGCAATAATATTCAACTACTCAGCGCACTTTTAATTTCACTTCCTTTAGTGTTAGCTTTTGGCTTCCTACTAGGCCATTGGTTTAGGGTTTATCGTGAACGCGACAAAAAAACCACCCTAACTTTACTCAGTGCAGTTTTTGACCATACCCATGACGGTGTCACAATTACCGATAAAACAGGCAATATTATTGCTGTTAACCGCACCTTTACCCAAGTAACTGGCTACAGCGAAGCAGAAGTGATTGGTGAAAACCCACGTTTATTAAGCTCGGGTTGCCATGATGCCGAGTTTTATAAAAACTATTGGCAAGCACTTATTGATACAGGCATTTGGCAGGGTGAAATTTGGAATCGTCGTAAAGACGGTGAGGTTTACCTTGAATGGTTAACGTGTAAAGCAGTTAAAAATAACAACAATGAAATTACCCATTTTGTTGCCGTGTTTAGCGACATTACCGAACACCGCCGCCAAGAAGCACGGCTTGAACACGCCACCGAACACGACCGGCTTACTGGCCTACCCAATACTGCCAGCATTCTAAGGGAACTCACAAAAAGCCTTCCTAACTTGCAGCGCCAATGGTGCGTATTACTGCTTGATATTGATAACTTTAGGTTAGTGAACTCCAGCTATGGTTTTGCCGTGGGTGACCAGCTACTAAACAACATAGCTAAACGCTTACAAGGTTGTTGTACTAAAGGGCTTATTGCGCGCCATTCTGCCGATGTATTCATTATTGCCGCCCCCCTAGCCAGCAATAGCGACGATGAACGGCTAGCACTAATTAACAGCTTAAGAAGCTGCATAGTGAAGCCTTTCTCTATTTTAGGCCGCCTAATGGAATTTAGTTTTTCTGTGGGTGCAACCACTTGGGACAACGCTAACTTAGCCATAAACACTGTTCTACAAGAAGCAGAACTGGCGCTTCATGCCTCAAAAAGCAGAGGTGCAGGACAAACCCGTTTTTATAGTGAAGATTTAAGAGCCGACAAAAACCCCTTGGCTTACTTACAAGGGTTAAGAGAGGCTTTAGGCAACAATGAATTAGCCCTTTTTTACCAGCCACTAGTTACAGCTGCAACTGGCAAAATTCATGCTTTAGAAGTTTTATTACGTTGGACACACCCAGTTATGGGCAACATTCCACCCGACCACTTTATTCCTTTAGCCGAACGTCATGGCCTAATGGAATCCTTAGGCCACTGGATATTACAGCAAGCACTTCAGCAATATGCTAGCTGGCAAAAAAGCGGCATAGCACCGCCCCATATTGCGGTAAACGTTTCACCTGTTGAATTTCAAAGTGAAAACTTTGTTGCCAATGTTATGGCTGCACTAAAAAAACACCAAGTTAAACCCAGCAGTTTAGAATTAGAATTAACTGAAGGTGTGTTTGTACAACAAGACCCCAGCACCCTTGAAAAGCTGGAAGCTTTGTCAAAGCATGGCATTAACCTTGCTATAGACGACTTTGGTACAGGTTATTCTTCTTTAGCTTATTTAAAACATTTGCCGGTTAATCAGCTAAAACTAGATAGAGCCTTTATTCAAGGCTTGCCAGAAAATGAAGCTGACCGAGCCATTGTTGAATCAACTTTGGCACTTTGTCGAGGCTTGAAAATGAGTGTGGTTGCTGAAGGTGTTGAAAACAAAGAACAAGCCGACTACTTAAATAGAAAAGGATGTGATTACATTCAAGGCTTCTTTTATGGTCGCCCAGTGGATAAAGACCAAACTAGCCAACTACTAATTAAGCAAAAAAATGCCATTACTTAAGGTTTGTTAGCGGGTTGGTTTTACTTGTGTCGCTGTAAAACAAGGGCATTAAGTCCTTCAAGTAACAGTTTGCTGCTTTCTTCAGCAGTAGCCATTACTTCAACCACCCGCTCTCTGTTAGCCGTATTTTCATGCTGGTATAAGGCTAAAGCTTGATTAAACTGCTCTTGTAGCTGCTGATAATTATAGCGAACCTGTTCAAAGCTGGTTAATCTGGCAATTGAACTCTTGGCTGAATGGTCTAACCATTCTTGTAAATAACTAGTAGGCAAAGCTTCTTTATTTAAGAGGGTTTCTGGCTGGTTAAATATAGCGTAGTTATGCTGCTTATTAATAACGTGATCTACTTTTAATAAGGAAGCAAAACTTAAGTCCTTAATGTATTCCACCTTCTTTAAAGTTTGGCCTGCATCTTCAGCTACTTCTGCAAACCGCTGTTGGAAACCTTCCACTTCACGCATAATAACTTCAGCTAACTGCTGGCTTTCTCTGGCACCTTCTAAAGAGCTGCCCACCTGCTCATTAAAGCCTTTTAAAGTTGTTCCTATACTTAAAGCAGCCTGCTTAGTTTTATTAGACAGTTGCTTCACTTCATCAGCAACCACTGCAAAGCCTCGGCCTTGCTCACCGGCACGCGCCGCTTCTATGGAAGCATTTAAAGCTAATAAACTAGTTTGATCTGAAATATCAGTTATGGCTTGTAATGTACTAGTCACCGCTTCACTTTGTTCTTTTAATGCTTCTACTGTTTTTGCAACTAACATAACGCTTTTAGTAATTTTTACTAGTGAACCACTTAGTTCTATTGCACTTTGCTGGCTAACTAAGGCATTTTCAGCATTTTTTTCTGAACTATGGGCAATATTATTCATTAGCTCACTTATTTCTTTAAGGTCTTGCTGACTTAATTCTAGGTTAGTGCGTAAATTACCTGTGTTTAGTTTATGCAGTTGTACAGCAAGGCGATTATTGCTAATAAAAACTTCATTAGATTGCATAGCTGTAATGGATTGATTAATACCTTCTAAAGAGCGTGAAAATTCACCGGGCAACCCTTTAGATAAAGCTTTACGCGAATAATCTTTATTTGCTACCGCTTCAAAAGCTGAATTAACTTCTTTAAAATAAGTTTCAATTAAATCTAAGAAATCGTTTAAATCCCAACTAACCTGCCCAACTTCACCCAAGCCTTTGGTTCGTGTAATGCGGTGATACATTTCACCAACACGGGCTTTTTGTAAGGCTGAATAAATAATTGATAAGGTTACTAAGGGTCTGCTTGAATAACGCCAAACATATAAAGTAAAAACTAAGGCAAGCACTGGCGGTATAATTGCAAATATCCAAGCAGCACTAAAAAAAACAACCAGTGCTGAACCTAAAATAAGTAGATTAAAAACGATACAAACAATTAAAAATTTACTACCAAGAAAAGGCGTGCCTTTAGAAATATGGCGCTCTGAATCTGTTTGCATCATAAGTTACTCCTCTAACCCTTCAAGCCTTGTAACCAAATCGTTGTAACTGCAACCCTGCTGTTTAACCTGATCTTTTAACCATAAAAGTGACGCCTCCGGCGCACGGCTGGGTGTCTCGGCAGCTTCAATTTTTAGCATTTCTTTATACCATTCACTGACTTGTTTAATGGCTTGGTAGTTAGGTCGGCGACGCACTGAAAAATAGCCAGCCAAACTAGAATCAACCCTATAATCTGGCGTGATATTGGCTAACACCCAATAAAAACCACCGTCTGAAGTTAAGTTTTTAACGTAACCAAAAAACTCTTTTTTTTCCTGCAAAGTTTGCCACAAAAAGCGAAACACGCCCCTTGGCATGTCACTGTGACGAATTAGATTGTGCGGTTTACCAAGCAATTCTGGTTCTGCATAACCAGCAATTTGCATAAAACGTCGATTAGCATAGGTAATTCGCCCTTTAGGATCCGTCTTACTAATAATAATCTCATTTTCACAAAGTTCTACTTCTTGCCCACGAGCCATTTGACAACTCCTAGTTTAAATTGAAGATTAGCCAAAGTTAAAGTCGAGCCACGACAAAAAAGTTAAGTAACAAAACTATTAGCCTTGCTAATTAGAGCAAAAGCTTAACACAAATTAAGAAAGCACAATTACACTAGGTAACAATTAAACTTATCCCCAGTCATTCACAGAGATACCCACAGGGTTCACTGCCACTCAAATGCAGTTATTAATGAAACCATGAATAAAGCTTACTTAAGGTAGGCGACAAGAAATTAAATAGAAGTTGAGTGGAGTTTAGAACAATACTAAAGAAGAAGTGCCAGATAAACTACCTAAGAACAGACTAATGCCAAGTAAAAATATAAAAATGCCACCCAACAATGCTAATACGGCTCCCAAACGGCCCGCTGCTTTACTTTGCAGCTTCAACAAACGCTTGGCTAGCTTACGGGCTTGTACAGCTAAAATGGCTAGCAGTGTTACGGTTAATGCTGTACCCAAAGCCATTGCCAAGGTAGCCAACACGCCTATCCACCAAAGCCCTAACAAGTGGGTTGCAACTAAAACCAATACAGCACCAGAACAAGGCCGCAAACCAATAGAAAACACCAAACCTAAACTTTGTAGCCTATTGCGTCCTGCCAACTGTTCTGGTGCAAGGTGATGTGCTCTACCACAAGCCTTGCAGGCGCTAGAAGCTAAAGCATTAGCAGAAAACTCTAAGGCTAAAGGTGTTTTTAAAGGTGAAAATTGCAACGGCTGATTTGAAGTTATTAGCTTAAACTGGGCTTTTTTTCTAACAGGTAAGAGTGGCTTAACACCACGCAGCACTAACACTAACCCCAATAAAGCCACCAGCAGAAAACTTGCTGCTTCAATATAAACCACACTTGCAAACGCCTCTTTAGCCAGCCAACCAAAACCCAGCACCAGCAAGCTAACCAATGCAATGGCCGTTACGCCTTGCAAGAGTGCGGCTAAGAAAGATAACTGTACCCCTTGGCGCAGTTTTTCTGGCTGGGTAAGTAAATAAGTTGTTAAAACAGCCTTACCATGCCCAGGCCCTGCAGCATGAAAAACGCCATATAAAAAACTAAGTAACACTAGTAGCCAAGTATTTTCCCATGTTTTTTGTTCGCTTAGCCTTTCAACTTTTTCTGACAAGCTGCGGTGATACTGCCTTTGCTTTTGCATTATCCAAAAGGTTAGTTTTCGCCAAGCTTTGGCCGGTGTTATCGCTGTTTGATCATTAGAAGTTTGATGGATTATTACTGATGATGTGGGTGCTTTTTCAGCTGCAAGAAGCGGTGGCAAGGGCGCCGCAGTTGCTAAAGTGGTACATAAAATAAGCAACATTAACCAGTAGTTCATTGCAGACAACTTAGGGTTGTTTGTTCAGCAAAATAAGAACCTAGCTGTGGGTCTGCTGCCACTTCATTTTTATCTAAGGCTAAGGCTTTTTCAATTAAATCGGAGGAGGGGCTAGGCGCAGTTAATTTAATAGAACAGCCCACCATTAAGGCAGATTTATCTAAACCACCCGTTACAGAATGCAGCATTTCAATGTAATAGGTTGGGTCATAAATTTGGTAACTAAAAGGTTGTTGATCAAGGGCTAAAGGCTTAGCCAAAGAAAGCAAAAAACGAAATTCTAAGCGTTGACCAACACGCAACAGGGTGTGTTCAGTTACAGCTAGCCAGCTTACTTTAAGGCCATTACTTTGCCCTTGTGTAAAAAAGTTAACCCCTTTTAAAGTGTTCACTATTTCTATTACCAGCTGGTCATAACGTGTTTCAAGTTCAGCCTTAGGCCCACCGCGTTCTAACTCTTCAATTAATACCAAGCTATAAAAAGGATCGAAACGCCACGCCTGTTCTAAACCTAACAGCTGCCCTTGTTCATTCATCACAGGTTTAATGCGTAGGTCTATCCACACATGAGGGTGGGCGCTAGCAGAAGTAGCAATAACTAGCAGCCCTAAAGAAATTAGCAAAACCAAGCTTGCTCTATTCAACCAACCCATTTTTTCACCTTATTACCTAGTAGCCTGCTTATTCTAATGCGCTTAATAGTGTTTCTAAGTTGTGCTGCATCATTTTGTAATAACTACCTGCTGGGCCAGAAGCTTCAGACAAGGCATCGGAATAAAGTGTGCCACCTAGCTTAGCCGAGGTTTCACGCTGTAACTGTTCCACCAAACGACGATCACCCACATTTTCCATAAAAATAGCAGCAACTTTTTGTTTACGAATTTGCTTTACTAGGTGAGCCATTTCTGCTGCCGAAGGTTCAGAAGTGGTACTAACGCCCTGAGGTGAAACAAAAGTAAGGCCATAAGTTGAAGCTAAATAACCAAAAGCAGCATGGGGTGTCATCACGGTTCGTTGGTTGTTAGGTAAACGATCAAAACGCGCTTTCATAGCAAGGTGTAAAGCCTGTAAGCGTTTTATGTAAGCTGCTGCACGAACCTCATAATAAGCTTTACCCTGTGGATCAACTTGAATTAAGCCATCACGAATATTGCGTACATATTGCTGGGCTTCAACTAAACTCTGCCAAGCATGAGGGTCAAATTCACCGTGTTGATGCTCATCTTGGTGTTCGTCATGTTCGTGTTCATGGTGATCTTCGTCATGGTGATCTTCGTCATGCTCATCTTGGTGTTCATCTTCATCCTCATCATCCATTCGCTTTACAGCAATGCCTTGCGTAACAACAACCCTAACACCTTGATATTCACTAGCCGCCACCAAGCGATTCATCCAACCTTTAAAATCCAGGCCATTTTCTATTACCAAATTTGCCTTTGCCAACTTGCGCGAATCAGAAGGTTTAGGCTGATAAACGTGTGCATCTTCATTAGGGCCAACAAGGCTAATAACCTGAGCGCGATCACCTGCCACCTGCTCGGTCATATTTTGCAAAATACTAAAGGTTGTAACAACTAACAATTTTTCTTTGGCCTGCAATGCCGAAGCACTTAAGCCTAGTAAAAGTACTAACAATAAACCACTCGCCTTTTTTGTAAAGCTAACCATGCTTGCTACTCCAAGTTAAGATTTAAGGTGTTTACTAGGGTGCAGCCAACGCTTAAGCAATCCATCGCGGCCTGCAAAAAGTGAAAAAACATGCAAACTGCCCAACATTAAAATAATGGCTGGGCCGGTAGGCAGGTCTAAATGCCAAGACATTAACAAACCTAACCAACAACCAAGCAAAGCTATGCCTAGTGCTACAAGCAGTAATAAATCTAATTGCCTTGCCCAAAAACGTGCCGCTGTGGCTGGTAAAATCATAATACCCACCGCCATTAATGTGCCCAAGGCTTGAAAACCTGCAACAAGATTAAGCACCACTAGGGCTAAAAATACTAAATGGGTGGTGGTGCCAATGTTGCTGTGGCGGCGTAAAAAATCAGGGTCTAAGCATTCCAATACTAAGGGGCGTAGAAAAATAGCCAACAGCAGTAAAGTAATGGTGGCTATGCCTGCTAGTAATATTAAAGCTTCATTGTCTAAAGCCAAAACACTGCCAAATAACAAATGCAGTAAATCAATATTACGGCTTTGGGTAGACACTAATAGCACGCCCAAAGCTAAAGAAAGCAGGTAAAAAACGGCTAAATTGGCATCTTCTTTTAAAACAGTGATGCGTGCCAAACCACCCGATAACAAAGCCACCACCCAGCCTGCAATTAAGCCGCCCAAAGTCATGGCACCCAAAGACAAACCGGCGACCATATAACCTAAGGCAGCGCCGGGCAAGATAGCATGGGCAATGGCATCGCCGGTTAAACTCATGCGCCTAAGCATTAAAAACACCCCCACTGGGGTGGCGCTAATGCTAAGTGCAATGCAGCCCACCAGCGCACGGCGCATAAAACCAAAATCGATAAAAGGCGCAAAAAGTGCCTGATAAATAAGCTCCAGCATCAAGGCACCTCTAAGCCATCAAAGTCACATATTGGCGCTAAAGGATCGGCCAATACTTGCATTTTTCGTGCTTTCGCTAAGTTTTCTGCAGTTAAAACCTGCGCTGTCGCCCCCATGCCCAAGGCGTCTCTGGCTAATAATAGGCATTTTGGAAAATAGCTACGCACCTGTTGTAGGTCATGAAGCACAGCAATAATGGTTCTTCCCTGCTGATGCCACTGCTGAACTAAATTGAGTAAATCAGCCGTTGTGGCTTCATCAACAGCGGCAAAGGGTTCATC
>JAAYGA010000361.1 GCA_012727935.1 Pseudomonadaceae bacterium
AAAGAAGCTTAGGCTTCTTTTTTCTTGCAAATACAGCTTCACACTGTTCAGTTTAAACTCTGGACTAAATTTAGACATGAAAAACCCCTGAGAAATTGGGTGTCCAACTTTCAGGGGTCAGTTCAAAATTCAGGGTTTTTTTAATGGATATGAATTATTTTTAATAAATTTTGTCCTTCTAATTTTTTCTGTAAAATAGTCTTATTTTTATATCGTTAAGTTTATATTTATTGAAAACTTATTTAAAATAATATTCTAGTGTTATATTAGTGGATTCTAGGTCAATTGACCCTAGGTTTTCTTTTATCCACTCTGCACCAATAGAAAAATTGGGTGTTAATAGATAACGGGTACCAACACCATAATTCCAACCATTTTCATAAGTCTTATCTATTAATGGATCAGCGGTGGTATCAATAAATGTTATCTTACTTTTTTGAAGTAAATATCCATGCCCAATCAAGCCAGAAATAATAAACTGATCCATTAGTGGGTAATCTAATCGTACTCTTATTAGTAAGGATTTGGCATCAATCTCTGTTTGAGCTTTTACAGGGGTGAATGCAGGTGAGCCAATCGTAAGGTCACCACTTGGCTGGCAAGCACCTGACGAAGGTTTATAAACAGTAATATTGTTCTTCAATCCAGATAGACTGCTGTATCGCAACTGTAGCGATAAATAGGGGTTGAATTGATAACCACCTATTAAAAAGGCCTGCCCCGTCTTGTCTTCAGAAATAGCACTGCCATTTGATAGCTCTGGCTCTGTGCTCAGAGTGCAGTGATTACTGGTGTAAAAAATATTAGGGGTGTAACTGTGTTCTGCCTGCCCATACCCCGATCCCAGATAAAAGTTGGCCTGAGCCAAGCCGGGTAGCATTGCAGCCAATACAGTCGTTACCACCAGAGATGCTAGTTTTTTTAATGGGTATTTCATAATAATTCCTTTTAAGTAATGGTTTTAATATTCATAACTACATCAAAAATTAGGCAGATGAATCCTTCGGAAGGTATAACCATGAGCTGTGCTTGTACTGCAAAGGCTGTTCTGCCAATTAATTCATCAGAGCAGCCTTTTTTTAGTGATTAAGTCAATTAAAATCAATCACAATCAACTACTTAAAATGATATTCTAGTGTTAAGTTAGTGGATTCCAGATCAATTGATCCCAGGTTCTCTTTCATCCACTCTGCGCCAATGGCAAATTGGGGAGTCAGTTGGTAACGGGCACCAATGCCATAACTCCAACCGTTTTCATAGACCCGATCACTGATCCTGGTGACAGGTGCCTCTGGAAAACTATATTTAATTTTCTGAAACAGATAGCTATACCCAGCCAAACCGGAAACTATCCAGCGATCTGATATGGCGTAATCCGCTCTGACCCTGAGTGCCAGAGATTTTGATTCGACTTCTGACAACATCCTTTCCCAAGAAGCAGCAGCTACACAGTCCACGCCGCTTTGGCAGGGTGGATAACCTTCAACAGTGGCTTCATTATGTAGTTTTGAGTTATGACCGTACCGAAGCTGTAAAGACAGATAATCATTAATATAATAGCCACCTATTAATGAAGCCTGCCCCCCCTGATCTGAAAATATTTTTGTCCTGGATAAAAGTTGTCAGTCACGCGATGGAAGCCGTGAGCAGTACTGCCTAACAGATCGTTAAATGGACGATTGATACCATCGTAATCAACTTCTCCATACCCCAGACCAAGATAAAAACTAGCCTGAGCCAAGCTGGGTAGGGCTGTAGTAAATATACCTGCAACAGCCAAGCTGATAATTTTTTTAAAAATAGTACCCATAATATTTTCCTTTTAGATGATTGATTGCCTTCAGCAGGCTTCAAAACTCATCTTAGTCTCCAGAGGTATTTTGTAGAAATAGGCGATCTTTGTGTCATTGTATGCTGCCGATGGGTTTGTTCAGCATGACACTGAAAATGCGTTTGTCCGCATTTTTGTACAGCTTAACCAGTTGTTCAAAACTCAGTCTGCCAGACATATAACCATGATCAGCATAAAATCGGAATTGATCTATACTGATCGATGCATCAGCAAGAATTTCTTGCAGTGCCAGTTGATTAGCCTGACTTTGTCTTGCCCAGGCCAGTTGGCTCATATAACCGCTGGATGGTGAGAAAAACTCTCCACCACGCAGGCTGATCAATACTTCAACCGCTGCGTATTCAGTGTCCATCAGCGCCAAGGCCTCATCCAACACTTCTTGCGGCCATTGTGCCTTACGTGGATCTTGATAACCGACCGGGCGTATCGCTCTTACCCGTTCACTCTCTCTGAGTCCGTAAAAGGCTTCACGATCCAGGGTGACCATCACTGAGGGTTTGATTTTTTCCAGAGCCTGCTGACTATTCAGTCTTGACGCACCTCGTGCAAAGGGCTCTGCGATCAGGTGTTGCAGTGTTTGTTCAACCTGCTGCTTGTAACCTGGCAGAAAATGGTACTGGTCTTCCTGCCGGGTTTGCCCCAGTCGATATTCAAAGGCATCAATATTCAGAAAAACCTCTACACTGGCGCTGCCTTTTTGATCCAGTTGAGCTTCAATGGCATCCAGGCTGCCATCCTGACTATAAACCTTGAACCTGCCGTTGCGATTGGTATCGGGTGAAAACTTTAAAGCCAGATCTGTTTTTGCCAGTATATCCAGCCCTTTTTCCGTTACGTACAAGGCCACTTGACCCAAGCCGTTTTCATGGTAACCAGCATTCCATGCTTGTTCACCCAGAGCCAAGCGCAGTTGCTGGGCTTCTTGCTGCAAGGTGGCCCGTTTGTTTATTGCACCCTCTTTGAGATTACTGAGTGATAAAACACTGGGTAGTGTCACCACAACACTGGTCACACCCTTGGTTTTGGTTTCTTGTCGCAATTGTTCCAGTTGTTGCGGATGGTAGTTAGCTGCCAATAAAGCAGTGGAAAAAAGTAAACTGCTACTTAGCAGCAATAGTTTTAATATATCAAACATCCTTATTACCTCATATATATTATACTTGTTTAGAGGAGGGTTAGTGATTAATAATCACTTAAATGAGTGTAAGTCATGGATTCTATATATGTCAAATATGTAAAATAGGGCAGCTACAGGTTTTGTAGTGCAGTGGTACCTAAGAGTAAGGCAGGTATTAAAAATACGTGTATTTGTGCTGAATGGTATAAAGGCAAAGCAGCGAACATGGTTTCATTGGACTTAAAATCTAACTCAATCATGCAAGCTAAATATTCAGCCATAAGTGCTTGGTGCGTCACGCCACTTTAACTATGATCGGCATGATTGCCCTAGCGAGAATTATTGTGCGTAACTCGATACTGTTAGTCGACTTTATTAACCAGTCGATTCGTGAAGGTGCCTGTTGGGAAGATGCAGTGATTAAAGCCAGTGCGGTAAGGGATCAGCCGATTATTCTAACCGCCGTGGCAGCTATGGTCGGTGGCTTCTTTATCCTAGATGACCCCATCTTTAATGGCCTAGCGATATCACTAATCTTTGGCTTTTTTAATAACTAAAGCTCAAGCTTTAACTCTGGCCTTGGCTTTTTATTATCCTTTAAAACACAAAATTCTTGCTGCCGCCCGTTGGCATAAGTAATCAGCACATTAAACCCAGCACCAAGCGGGTGGTTTAAATAAAGTACCCTAGATTCTTGTGGGGCTAAGCGAAAAGTTTGAATGCTGGATTGGCTATTGGAGCTGCCAAAATCCAACTTAATCGAGGTGATTTGTTGTTGGTCAGCATTGGTAAACTTGACTGCAAAACCCTCATCTACTGTAAACCAGCGGCCTAGTAAAATGCCAAGAATTAACAAGGCAATTGCTTTTAACCACCAAGGTGTACTACTGAAAAATGAGTTTTTTTGCTGGTTCATCTTGCTTACCTTTTTAGTTGCTAGCTACTAATCAAAAGCCGAGGTATCTACAACGACCCCTTCTTCGGCAAAAACTTGCTTAGCCACGGTTAGCGCATTAATAACGCTAGGAAAACCAACATAAGGGATAAGGTGCATAATACAGCCGACTATTTCTTCTGGCGTTAAGCCAACGGCTAAGCCGGTTTTAATGTGCATACCAATTTGTGGTTTGCCTTGGGCGACAAGTGCAGTAATGGTCGTTAGTACTTTCTGCTTATTACTTAACCCTGGGCGTGAATAAACACCGGCAAAGGCAAACTCAACCACGTATTTTTCTAAATCAGGTGCTAGGTCTTTAAAGTCTGCACCTATGTTCATAAAGCCCGTTGGGTTGTCATCGGGTGATGCTGTTAGCTCTTGAATTTTCTTGATGCCTTTTTGGTAAAGGTCGTCTGTCATTTTATTTTCCTTCATTTTGTTTTCCTTTTGATTTGTTAGTTTCTAAGCAAGCTTGTATTAAAGCTGGCTATATTGACTTAGGTTAGTAGGGTAGCAAACTGCTGGGTTTGATTTGCAAAGAGCTTAAAAATGAAGCTAATTTAAATTATATTATAGTTTTTTATTTTAGAGGAATCTAATAAGAGGAGTTTATTCATTTATTTTGGTCTTAGCCCCTTAATTTTTTTCTTCACTCTAGCCTTCCTATAAAAAACAGTACCTGCACTAGGTTGCTGCCTTGTATACTTTCGTTAATCAAGCACAAGGTTGGCTTAGAGCGAATCGTGCCTAATGTTATAACAATAAGAGGGATTATGATGAAGTTAGGGCGGCTGTTTGTTTTTTTGATATTTGTTATTTCTGTAGAGATGGTTACGACCAACCCTGTACAGGCTCAAGAACGAGGGGTGGTTAATCTGTTATCTGGTGTGCAATATGAGCTTATTGACCACTGGGATGTACCGCGTCTTAATCGCATTCTTCAAGTGGATACCCCAAGATTTGCTGATTTAGCGGTAACTTATACACCGGCGCGCAATGCTGTACGCTTGTATCGAATAACCTATGAATCTATTATTCCAGAGCGTGGCAACCGACCAATTACCACTACGGGCCTTATCGCTGTTCCAGACACGGGCGATACCTCTTTCCCAGTATTGTCTTACCAACACGGTACAGTGTATGGAAAGGAAGAGGTGCCTTCTATTCCTGAGCAATCCCCTGAAACACAATTGATGCTTGCTCAGTTTGCTGGGCAGGGTTATATCCTTGTGGGTGCTGATTACTTCGGAATGGGAGCCTCAAAAGAACCAGAGGGCTATCTAGTTAAGGGCAGTCATCAACAGGCAACACATGACATGCTGGTTGCTAGTCAGGCTGTGCTTAAGCATCTAAATTTAGAAGCAACTAAACTATTTTTGGCTGGTTGGTCACAGGGTGGTTTTGTGACTATGGCATTACTTGAAAAACTTGAAAGCATTGGATTGCCAGTGCAGGCGGTGGCTACGGCTAGTGCGCCGCTAGATTTGTATGCAGCCCTGAGTGGCGTTATGCACTTTCCACGCTCAATTGACGCAGGCTGGATGAGCACAATGTTTATTCTAACTTCATTCGCTTTCGAGCACTATTATGGTCTACCTGGTCTGGCACGCTCTGTTATTAATGATGACTATTATGATCTTGCCCGTAGTGCTTACTTGCGTGAACCCTTTGACCCTGCTGCTATACCGATGGACCTACACAAGATTGTGCGTAAGGAATATTTTGATCCAACCTTCTTCCAAGAATCAGTCTATGGGCGATTAATGGCAAAAACACATGCTTACCGCTGGATAATTCGTACACCAGTACGCAACTACTATGGTGAAAAAGATGAGGCCATCAGCGTCGGCGTTGGAAGGTTAGCTATGGATTATCAACGTGCTATGGGAGCCGGAAACCCAAAGGTTGTGGCAATTTCGACAGGTGCTACTAGCCATAGAGGCACTTACGCTAAGGCTGCTGTGCAATGGAAAGCTTGGTTTGACCAGCACCGCTAGCGCCGACTTGCCAAATTTAGAGCTTAGAAATAAGGCTTAAATAACAACTAAAAAGGCAGTAAAATGGTGAGTTTTTTTTACTGCCTTAGTGCTAGGATGCAAGGCTAATTTACTTGAGAGCTTTCTTATGGCAGCTAAGCCAACCATTTATAAACTGAATATTGCTATCTCTGATTTCAACCGTGAATACTATGATTCTGTCAATCTTACGGTTGCCCTTCATCCTTCAGAAACCTTAGAAAGGATGACGGTAAGAATTATGGCCTACTGCTTGAATGTGCAGGAAAATATTGCCTTAGCTAAGGGTTTGTCTAATGTTGAAGAGCCTGAAGTTTGGGTGAAAACGCTCGATGACCAAGTTAAGTTATGGATAGATATTGGCGAGCCTGTACCAGACCGTATAAAAAAATGCAGCCGTCTTGCTCCTGAAGTTAAAATTTATAGTTTTAATAGTAAGTCGAATGTTTGGTGGGAGCAGAGTAAAAGCAAGGTGCAGCAGTTTAGTAATGTGAAGTTTTACCAGTTTGATTGGCAACAAATTCAACTTCTAGCAACCTTTGTTGAACGCACTATGGATTGGTCGCTTAGCATTAGCGGTGACAGTATTTACATTGCAACCAAAAATGAAGAAGTTGAACTTTTGGTTCGTGAGTTAGTTTAGTGCTTCGACAGGTTTTAGTTTTTTATGCAAACAAATACTGCATTTCCAGAGCTTTCATTTAAAGGAAGGATCTTTTCATAATCGTGTTCAAATGTATGAACTTCAAAGTAAGGCTGTAATCGTTTTTTTAGCTCAGGAAAGCTGAAAGCGACCATTGGGTGCTCATCCTTCCATACCTGTGTTTTATTTGCTGTTGTTTTTTCAATCTTGAGCTTTAACTGTTGTTGTTCACCTTTTCCAGAATAATGCCAGCCAGAGCTGAAAGTGAAGTCACTTTCATTTTGTTTGGTGCTATGCCTTACAAATAATTTATTGTCGATTTTATTTTTATCTACGCCATTAAAACAGAAAATACCCCCTGTTTTTAATGCGTTATGAACACTTTTTAGGCAGTCTTCTAGCCTTTTAATATCGGCATTGTAATGGATAGAATATAAAAAGCAGGTGATTAAATCTAAGGGTTCATTGACAGTAAAGCTGCTCATGTCTTGTAAATAAAACGCTGCTTCAGGGCAACGGGTTTTAGCTAGGTCTAGCATGGGTTGGTTAATGTCTAACCCACTACTTTGAAAGCCAAAACTAAGAAAATGCTGTACATGAGGGCCGGTGCCACAGGCTAAATCTAGGTGAGTGTTACCACCCTTGCCAAAAATTTGGTGTAGCCTATGAATGCCGTTACTTTGTGCTTGGTAATCTATACCTGCACACATTAGGTCGTAGTAGCCAGAAAGATCGGTGTAGAGAGCGTTACCAGACATGGTTTTTTAGTCATTTTAAGTGAAATATTGAGGGTGGCTATAGTAAGCTAGTTACGAAAAATTTGCGAAGTGGTTTACTTAATCTGCGTTAGTTAAGTAATACAAGTAAAAAATAAGGATGGTAGTTTGTTTATTTTATTGTATGTAGTGGGTTAATGAATGAGCAACAAAAAAACATTAATATCTCTGTTTGCTGGAGCTGGTGGGTTAGACCTTGGTTTAGAACAAGCAGGCTTCATAACTAAAATTGCTAATGAAATTGAGCCACAAGCTTGTGAAACGTTACGAAAGAATAAAGTTTTATGTAACTTAAATAGTGACGAAGTTGATGACTTTATCGCTGAATCTCTTTTACAGCCTTGTTTAAAGAGACTTAGTGATATAGATAAAAAATTATTTTTTAAACGAATAAAAACTCATACTAATAAGAAAAAATACCTTCAAGAGTGTGTGGTTATAGAAGGTGATATTAGAAGTATACCCTCTAATAGATTTCAGTCTTTATTAGATGAAGAGCTATTCTGTATTGCTGGGGGACCTCCATGTCAGCCGTTTAGTAAAGCAGGTAAGCAAAAGTCGCTTGATTGTACTAAAAACGGTGATTTGTTTTATGAGTTTATTCGCTTAGTGAAAGACTTAAAGCCTAAGTGGTTTTTGTTTGAAAACGTGAAGGGTATAACATTTACAAAGACAGATGTGGTTTATCAG
>JAAYGA010000362.1 GCA_012727935.1 Pseudomonadaceae bacterium
GTTAAGTACCAAGCCAATAACTGCCACTAATAAAGCTTCTTTAGCCATCAAGGCTTGAGGGTTAAGCAGCCGATTGATTGACTCAAATACTAGCCAAACCACTGAAACGCCTAAAAATAAGGCGCTGGTATAAGCAGCCAAGTCAGCAATTTTACCGCTGCCTAGGCTTAAGCGCCTGTCTTTGGCATGGCGGCGTGAAAAATAATAAGCCGCGGTAGCCAAACCTAGCGCCAGCGCATGACCACCCATGTGAATACCATCGGCCAACAACGCCATAGAACCGGTAATCCAACCGCCAAAAATTTCTGCCACCATAGTCACTAGCGTTAAAATAGTGACAAACAACGTTCGCTGCTCAGCTTTGCGCTTTTTACCCTGCCCAAAGTCATGCGCCAAATTTATTTGCTCTGCCGTTGGGCAGTTCTGCGGCTGCTTGTTCAAGAAACACCTCTAAAAATCAAATAGGCCATCACTAAAGACCAAGCAACTTATTTTAAAAGTCACTAAGCTAATTTAGTGATTAAGAATAAAAGTATCTTAACATTCAACGCCTTCACAGATGCAGTAAACCCAAAAAATCGCTAAGATAGAGCCATTATTTTTACACCTCATTTATTCTTATCAAGAATTCAGGACACTCATGCCTCAACAACAGCCCACCCAACGCAAAATACTGGTTACCAGCGCTTTACCCTATGCCAACGGCCCTATACACCTTGGTCACCTGCTGGAATACATTCAAACCGATATCTGGTCACGCTTTCAAAACAGCCGTGGCAACCTGTGTACCTTTGTTTGTGCCGATGATGCACACGGTACCGCCATTATGCTACGCGCTGAACAAGAAGGCATTACACCCGAAGAACTGATTGATCGGGTGAGAATTGAACACCACGAAGATTTTAAAAACTTCCACATTCATTTTGATAACTACCATTCCACCCACTCAGAAGAAAATCGCTATTTTTCAGAGCTAATCTATACCCGTTTACGTGATGCTGGGCACATTGCAAGGCGTGACATAGAGCAGATGTTCGACCCAGAAAAAGGCATTTTTCTAGCCGACCGTTTTATTAAAGGTACCTGCCCAGAATGCAAAGCAGATGACCAATACGGCGACAACTGTGAAAAGTGCTCGGCCACCTATTCGCCCACGGAATTGATTAACCCACGTTCTGCCATTTCAGGTGCAACGCCAGTTTTAAAAACCTCTGAACACTACTTCTTTAAACTACCCGATTTCCAGCAGTTTTTAGCCGAATGGACGCAAGATGGCCGCCTGCAAGATGAAGTCGCCAACAAGCTAAAAGAATGGTTCAGCATTGATTTGCAAGAATGGGATATTTCCCGTGATGCGCCCTATTTTGGTTTTGAAATTCCTGATGCGCCGGGTAAATACTTCTACGTTTGGCTAGATGCCCCGATCGGTTATTTAGCGAGTTTTAAAAACCTGTGTGACCAGCGTGATGACTTAAACTTTGATGACTACTGGAAGCTAGATTCAACTGCTGAGGTTTATCACTTTATTGGTAAAGACATTGTTTATTTCCACGCCTTATTTTGGCCTGCCATGTTGCAAGGCGCTAATTTCCGCACGCCCAACAGCGTTTACTGCCACGGCTTTGTAACGGTCAATGGCGCTAAAATGTCTAAATCACGCGGCACTTTTATTAAAGCCCGCACCTATTTAGACCACTTAAACCCTGAGCACCTGCGCTACTACTTTGCCGCCAAGCTCACCAGCCGTGTTGATGACTTAGACCTTAACTTTGAAGACTTTGTTTTCCGTGTGAACTCTGATTTAGTCGGCAAACTAGTCAACATTGCCAGCCGCTGCGCTGGTTTTGTTAAAAAAGGCGGCGGTGTATTAAGCAAAATGAGCGAGCCAGCACTTTACCAGCGTTTTGTGGATGCCGGTGAAAGCATTGCCGCCGATTACGAGCGCCGTGAATTTGGCCGTGCTATGCGTCAAATTATGGAGCTGGCCGATGAAGCCAATACTTGGATTAACGACCAAGCGCCTTGGGTGGTTGCTAAGCAAGAAGGCCAAGCTGCCCAAGTGCAAGGCATTTGTTCAACGGGCATTAACCTTTTCCGTGTGCTGATGATTTATTTAACGCCAGTGTTGCCTGCCATGTCTAAAACCACCGCTGACTTTTTGAAAATCGACAGCATGGATTGGCAAAGCCGCATTCAGCCACTAGAAGACCATGCCATAGAAACTTTTAAGCCTATGATGCAGCGGGTTGACGATAAACAAATTGAAGCCTTGCTAGAAGCTAGCCGCGAAGATGTGGCCAAAGAACTGGCTTTACAGGCGGGTACTGAAGAAGCCGCTCAGGAAGATGGCCCGCTACAAAAAGAGCCTATTGCTGCTGAAATTAACTTTGATGATTTTATGAAGGTTGATTTGCGCATAGCCAAAATCATTAAGTGTGAAGCCGTTCCTAAGGCGAATAAGCTACTGAAACTCACCCTAGATTTAGGTGGCGAAACGCGCACAGTTTTTTCAGGTATTAAAAGTGCTTATAAACCAGAAGAACTGGAAGGCAAGCTAACCGTGATGGTGGCAAACCTTGCCCCCCGCCAAATGAAGTTTGGTTTGTCGGAAGGCATGGTATTAGCCGCTGGCGATGGCAGTGAGATTTATATCCTAGAACCGCACGAAGGCGCACAGCCAGGTATGCGGGTGGTTTAGTTATTTCTAGCCAAAAATACTAAGAAGCTTGCCAAGCCTCAACCTGCTTCAGCAGTTGGGGTAGCAAGCTTCCTGCTTTACCCACTAGGCTAAATTCCTTACTTCCTTCAACATCAATCGCTTCGGGGTTAATGTGTGCCACCCAAGCACCTGCTTCAACGGCTAATACTGGCAATTGCGCCGCTGGCTGCACTACCCCTGAAGTTCCTATCGACAAGAAACAATCGCAGTTCTCAGCCGCTGCAAAAGCCGCTTCTAATTCTGCTTCAGGCAAGGCTTCCCCAAACCAAACCACGCCGGGGCGCACTGGGTCGCCACAGGCTTTACAAGGAGGTGGTGCAATGGCCTGTTCTTCATCCATTGCAGGCACACCTTCAAAAACATAAGGCTTAGCACAAGTAAAACAACGTGGCTCAAAAATACTGCCATGCAAATGCAGCGCCCCTTGGCTTCCAGCCCTTTCATGCAAGTCATCCACATTTTGCGTAATTAGCGTTAGCTTAGGTACTTTTTTAGCCAGTTGAGCAATCACCAAATGCGCAGGATTAGGCTCTATTGCTAACAATAACTGCCGCCGCCACTCGTACCAACCCCAAACCAAGGGCGGATCTTGCAAAAATGCTTCGGGAGTTGCTAAGCGCATAGGGTCAAAGTTCGACCACAAACCAGTTAAAGCATCCCTAAAGGTTGGCATACCGCTTTCAGCCGACACCCCAGCACCAGTAAAAACAACCAAATGCTTCGCTTCTGCGACGGCTTTAACAACTTCTTTAGGCAGTTGCATTATTTCTGCTCCTTTAAATGAATTAGTTTACTTCCCTTGCTTTATTGCTCAGCATCCAGTGGGCTAAAAAAATCACTCCAATTATGGGTATAAAAAAACTAACCAAAGGCAAAATAGTAGCAGAATATAACAGCATTAAGCCTAAAGTTGGCGTGGTTAGCCAAATAGAACGCACCCGCTGAAATTCTGGTTCACTTAAAATGACCTGCCCCACATCTAGCACCAGCGCATAGCGGAAAAACAAAAAGCCCAAGAACCACAGCCAGACAATATTCACTAAAGGAATAAATAATAACGGAAGCCCTAAAAGCAGTAGCAAAAGCAACAGAGCACCATAACCCAGCATTTTTATTAATAAACCAAAAAAACTACCGTGGCCTTGGTAATCAATAGCTGGGTAATGAATATCCCTTATGGCTTTAATCAGGCTATCGGTCATAAAAGCAGTAATCATCATCGCTAAGAGCAAAACCAGATAACTGCCTAGCAAAAGACCAACCACGCCCACCATTAAAGTAAACATGAGCGTAACAGCCCAAACCAACAAACCGCCCACCAAAGGAATGCCAGAAACCCACTGTTCAGCCTGCGTTGCTGTTTCATTAAACTCGACAACATAAGCGTTTTGAGTTATCCAATCGCCCGTTAAAAATAGTGCTAAAAAGCCATAACCCATTAAAGACACTAAGGCCATAGAAATTAGAAAGGGCAAAAACAACCGCCACAAAATAACAGGATGTTTAAGGTCGAGTAGTGTTTTCCAAAGTAAAGGCAGCATAGTTTTTTAATTCTCTTGGAGTGTTTTTTTGAGGATTAGGTTTAATTTGGAGAGCTTTTAATAACACCCATTTTCATTCCAAATAACTTAAAAATATTATTAAGTGTTTGTATGGTTGGGTTGCCTTCATCATGCTCTATTTGTCGTAAGGCCCTTAAAGAAATATTACACATACGCGCAAACTGATCTTGTCTTAAGCCAGTGACTTCTTTACGAAGTGAGTGAACTGCTTCACCTATACTTATATTTCCTAAACTTAACTCTTCCAGCAAATCTTTTAAAAAACGTTCACGCTCTAAAATATCCATTAGTGAAGCAGCCCCCATTTTGCAAACTGCTGAGGCAAGCGAGCTAAGGGTATTCTAGGGTGTTGCCAAGTTCTTTCAGGCAAACCTAAGTCTAAAAACATATCAGGTAGAGCCAAAAGATTATTAGCCGTTTTTCTTAGCTCTTCATATAGCCACTCTTCTGATAAATCAGCTAACTTTGCTACTAGCTGGCAGGCTGCTTGCCAATCGACCTCACCTCCTAACTCTACTGCTTGAGGCCACTTAGTTGTACGGGTTACCCCTTCTTCATCCATCACCATAGGTGCTAAATCATAAATAGGTGCAAGTTTTATTTCTTGTTCACTACGAATAATGGAAAGGTTGCGGCCATGATTATCACTATTACCCAAAACAAGATTTAATAAGTCTCTACGCAAATACTCTAGTACTAATACTGGTACTTTATCGGCCTGCTTTTCTGCATTCCAAACCTGTAATAAGCATTCTAAGACATCTAAATGATTTAAATAACTTCCAGGCTGGGTCACTTTCATTAAAGAATAAATAGATTCAACTGCTAATCTAGTCACCTTATTATCTGCTATTTCACGATCAAAACGGTGCATCCATAAACTGGGTTTATCAGCTTCCTCTAAAGCTAAACCTGCTTGCCCTACAGTTAAAAACCCTAACTGGTGAATAGCGCGGTAGTAGCAGTATTCGCTACGCAGGATGTCTTGATCAACAGCGCCAGCTCGATTGCGTGGAAACTTTATAAACCAATGAGTTAAGGCTAAGTTGTCAGCTAAGCCTGCATCTGGGTATAATAAACCATCAGCAGCTTCAGTTAAAAGCAATTTAGGTGCTTCACCGCCAGCACCCGTAGCACCACCAATAGCTGCTCCCTGTTCGTAAGCATATTCCAAAAACTGGTTATCTCTTCGTACTACTTCATTACGAGTAAACCCTAACTCTGCTACATTATTTAACTCTTCAGCTGCTTCTTTAATTCGTAAATGACCAATGGGAGCTGGTGTAGAAGTTGCTAGTAAAAACACATCCATAGCTATATTTTCTGGACGTTGCTGTCCATAACGCGCTTCTAAAAACCGCCTTGCTGCTCCTGCAGGGGCAATATCTTGTAATAGAGCCAATACCTCTGAGCCTGAATAAGTGTCCCAACTTAAAGGCAAATTGGCACCGATAGACCAAGCTAAAAAAGTTGAAATTTTATCTAAATGCTCTACTAAATAATCAGGTTTGTACCCAAGCTTGCAGCCTGCTTTAAAACCCTCTTGAGGATTAGTAAAGCTAAGTTCAGCCGCATCCCACCAACGCTTCTCTACATAAATTTGCAAGGTTAGCTTATTCATTACACCTTCACTTTAAAGAGGCAATTTAATGCCTAAAATACTAGCACAAGCCCTTAAAACAGGCAATTTAATGCCTAAAATACCAAAAAAAGGCTATTAATCGGCATTATATTGCTTATTTAAATAATACCTTACTCTTTTGCTTGGCTTGCTCTAGACTAACTAGGTAAATGCGATTAATTATCAAAAGGTTCAACTATTATGACTAGTTTACGTATAGAAAAAGACAGCCTTGGCGAAATCGAAGTGCCTGCTAAGGCGCTGTATGCCGCACAAACCCAACGGGCAATTAACAACTTTCCTATTAGTGGGCAACCCCTGCCAGAAAGCTTTATTCGTGCTTTATTGTTGGTAAAAATAACCGCCGCTAAAGCTAATGCACAATTGGGTTTAATTACCCCAGAAATGGCTGAAGCCATCGAAGAAGCAGCTGATGTGCTGCTAGCCGATGACGATTTGATGCGTCACTTCCCCATCGACATTTACCAAACCGGCTCTGGCACTAGTAGTAATATGAATGCCAATGAGGTGTTAGCTACCCTAGCAACACGTATTTTAGGCCAGCCCGTTAGTGCTAATGACCATATTAATTGTAGCCAAAGCAGTAATGATGTGATTCCTACCGCCATTCATTTAAGTGCGGCATTATTATTAAATGAAAGCCTATTACCAGCACTGAAGCATTTAGAAACAAGTTGCTTAGAAAAATCTAAAGAAGTTGGCCACTTGGTTAAAACGGGTCGCACCCATTTAATGGATGCCATGCCAGTGACTTTAGGGCAAACACTAGGTAGCTGGGCTGCACAAATTCAACAAAACATTGAACGCCTAACGAACCTTCAGCCACAAATACAAAGTTTAGCCCAAGGCGGTACAGCAGTAGGTACCGGTATAAACGCTCACCCTGAATTTGCTGAACGCTTTTGTGCAGTGTTAAGCGAGCAAACGGGGCTGAGCTTTAAATCCGGCAATAATTTATTTGCCTTAATTGGTTCACAAGATACTGCCGTTGCCTTGTCGGGAATGCTAAAAACTACCGCCATTAGCCTTATGAAAATCAGCAATGATTTACGCTGGATGAATTCAGGCCCCTTAGCCGGTTTAGGTGAAATCGAACTGGAAGCCTTACAGCCCGGCTCTTCAATTATGCCCGGTAAGGTAAACCCTGTTATTCCTGAAGCCGTGGCTATGGTGGCAGCTAAAGTAATGGGTAATGACACGAGTATTAGTATTGCAGGGCAGTCTGGTAACTTTGAACTGAATGTAATGCTACCGCTGGTTGCAGCAAGCCTAATTGATAGTTTAGAAATTCTTAGCAGCGCCAGCAGGCTTTTGGCCGATAAAGCCATTAGTAGCTTTAAAGTAAATACAGCTCAGTTAGAAGCAGCCTTAGCTCGCAATCCAATTTTGGTGACTGCGCTTAACCCTTTAATTGGTTATGAAAAAGCCGCACAACTAGCCAAACAAGCTTATAAAGAAGGTAGAGCAATAATAGATGTAGCAGCAGAGCAGACAGATATTTCACGAGAAGAACTAGCAGTGTTGCTTGACCCAGCACGCCTAACACAAGGCGGTGTGTAAGCTACCAGTGTTAAATACTAAATAACAGGCATAAAAAAACCCACCAAATAAGGTGGGTTTTTAAGCAGCTAACTAGTTAAAAACTAGTTGAACTCTAAGTTATTAGATAACTTGGATGTTCGCAGCTTGCTTGCCTTTAGGACCAGTGGTCACATCAAAGGAAACTTTCTGGTTTTCAGCCAAAGACTTGAAGCCTTGTGATTGAATTTCAGAGAAGTGAGCAAATAGGTCGTCGCCGCCATCATCAGGAGTAATGAAACCAAAACCTTTAGTGTCGTTAAACCATTTTACTGTGCCGTTAGCCATTTCGATAATACCTTATAAAAAATAAAATTCAGAACTGTTAGGAGTGATTTCCAAAGCTCAATGTTGCGGGAATCAAGATAGGCCTAATCAAGAACTGGGGTTACCGAAAAAATAAAGCTATTGCTAAACTTCGATCACAGTACTGTCAAAACACTTATTACTACCTTGCAACCAACGAATTGAATAGTGCGCCTATCCACAACTTAAGTCAACCACTATCTTACTTTACTTCTTCTGACGTAAGTAACGGGTTAAAATTCTATCTAGCTGATTAGAAAACTCTCGTCTATCTGCCTGACTTAAAGCAGCAGGCCCGCCCGTTTGAATACCGCTACTGCGCATCGTATCCATAAAGTCACGCATATTCAGCCGTGCTTTAATCGTATCTAGGGTGTAAAGCTCGCCTCTGGCATTCAGTGCCAAGCCACCTTTTTCAATCACTTCAGCCGCTAAAGGAATGTCGCTAGTTATTACTAGATCCCCTGCTTCAACCCTACGCACTATTTCATCATCGGCCACATCAAAGCCTTGCATCACCTGAATAGCACTCACCCATTTTGAATTAGCTGGCACACGTGAAGGCTGATTAGCCACCATAATAAGTGGAATTTCCACCCTTTCTGCTGCTTTAAATAAAATTTCTCGCAACACACTAGGGCAGGCATCTGCATCGACCCAAATTTTCATTCACTTTCCTAATTTAAGCTGAAACCCAATTAATTGCTGCTATTCTACTAGGAAGATACGTTTTTAAGGAAATTAATCATGCCTAACAAACAACTACTCATTGTTGCCCATACCCCTTCACCCAACACTCAAGCCTTAGTTGATGCGCTTTTAAAAAGCACACAGCACCCAGACATAGAAGGCGTTACTAGCCGCTGGGTTCCGCCTTTAGAAGCCACACCCGAAGATGTGCTGGCTGCTGACGGTATCATTTTAGGAACAACAGAAAACTTAGGTTATATGAGTGGTGCTTTAAAAGACTTTTTTGATCGCTGCTATTACCCAGTACTTGAAAAAAAACAAGGCCTGCCCTGCGCCCTTTATATACGTGCCGGTTTAGATGGCACAGGCACACGCCGTGCAATAGAAAGCATAGTCACTGGTTTACGCTGGAATTGGGTGCAAGAACCATTAACACTTAAAGGCGAATGGCAAAATAAATTTTTGGAAAGGGTTGAAGAGCTAGGCTTAACCATGGCAGCCGGTTTAGAAAGTGGGGTTTTCTAACTTTTTTTTAAACAGGTTTTGAAGCAGATTTTAAAGCAGAAATGGAGATGGCCCCTATCAGCAACATCTCGGCACACACATAGATCACTACCGTTGCTCCCTTCCGGGCCTGGCGGGGTTTGTGATTTTGTGTTGCGAGAGCACCAATAGGGGCCACCACAAAAACAATCGGTTACTGCTTGATTGCGGGCAGCATAGTAACAACAGAAACCAAAGTTGGCAAGGCCATTGTTTAAATTCACTGAAAAATCAAAGAGAAACAACTAGCCTTTAAAACAGGCATTCAATAAAGCTTGTAACTTTTCTGTTCCTAATTCATTCATTAGCGCAATATTTCTTTCTGGAATAGCATCCACATTAGGGTAACTAGCAATTGCTTTTTCTAGGCTTTCTTCACGAATAAGGTGCAATACAGGGTAGGGCGAACGGTTAGTGTAGTTTTCAGCATCTTCAGGCTCTGTGCCGCCAAATTGATAGTTTGGATGAAAACTGGCCACCTGATAAACCCCTTCTAGCGCCATTTCCACTAACAACCTGTCTGCATCATTCAAAAAGTCGTTAAAATCATAAAAATCTTGCAGCACATGGGTAGGAATAAGTAGCGTTGTTTCAATTGAAGGATCAGTAGTTAGCAGCTCTAATTCTAGTTTCAAAGCCATTAATAAAGCGTCTTCTGTTGTTGCATTGGTGGTAATAAAGCGTACCCGATTATTTACTAGCTCACGCTTTGCAAAAGGGCAAAGGTTCATGCCTACAACAAAAGTATCAACCCAGTTGCGGACTGCTGAAATAGCTTCAGCTTCAAGATTATTTTTGTTACTCATTTATTTTTCTCTATTGACATTAATATTAAAAAACAATATTAAAACTTTAATTACAAAAACAAAAATCTATTTAAAATAGCAAAATTAAAAACTTAGATTATTCATTAAAAAAACAACTTACATCTTGAATAGAATCTACAACCAAGTCTGGACGGTTAGCTTTGCTAATGTATTGACTTTTGCTTGGTGAAGCTAACTTAGCATTAGCTTTCTTTGCGCGTGACTTTAATTTTTGATTGATTTTTTTACGACGATTCATAAACACCTAGCTAATTAACAAACTATAAAAAATTAAATGCTATAAAAACATTTTACATACAACAATTTTGCCTTAATTTCTAGCTAGATGCTACTTTTTTATCCAGTAAACATAACCTCTCAAGCCAAATAGCAAGGTAATTCTTGTCGTCATCGGTTTATGCACAGTAATCAAATAGGCTTACTTTAATGTTGGATAGCTAATAATCACCGAGTAACTCTTCCACCCCTTCCTTCACCCCTAAAACCAGCTAAACTGAATTAAACTAACCTAAAGATGTCACACACTGAGCCGTTAAATTTGACTTTACACTAAAGAGATAAAACCCATGTTAAAAGATACCGCCGCCCTTTTTCAGCCAGCAAAACTGGGAAATTTAACAATTGAAAACCGCATTATTATGGCACCGCTTACCCGCACTAGGGCAATAAACCACCTAGCCAATGACCTTATGGCTAATTACTACACACAAAGAGCCAGTGCTGGGCTAATTATTACTGAATGCACCCAAGTTACACCACGAACTTCTGCCTTTGGAAATGACCCAGGTATTTATTCGCCTGAACAAATTGACAGCTGGAAAAAAACCACCCAAGCAGTACACCAAGCCGGTGGCCGTATATTCATGCAAATTTGGCATGCAGGCCGTGCAGCCCACCCACTCTTAAACGCTGGCCAAGAGGCTGTTGCACCCAGCGCAATTACTATTGATGATGCAACCCATACACCCGAAGGCAAAAAACCTTACACCCTACCCCGTGCGCTCACCCAAGAAGAAATTACGCACCTAGTAAAAGATTTTCGTACCGCAGCAGCCAATGCCATTGCGGCAGGGTTTGATGGCGTTGAAATTCACGGAGCAAATGGCTACCTAATTGACCAGTTTTTGCGCGAAAGTGCCAACCAGCGCAGCGACCATTACGGCGGCTCACTAGAAAATCGCGCACGCTTCTTAACAGAAATTCTTACTGCTGTTATAGACGAAATTGGAAGTGACCGCGTTGGCTTGCGTCTTTCACCACTAAATAGCTTTAACAGCATGAAAGAGCAAAACCCAGAAGCTTGGGTTGAATACCTAGCCAAGCATTTGAATGCCTTTAATTTGGCTTACCTACACTTAATGCGCGGCGACTTTTTTGGCATTCAAAAAGCAGATGTAATAACAATTGCGCGCCAGCATTATAAAGGCCATTTAATGGTGAACATGGGTTACAGCCCAGAAGAGGCAGCAGCACTTTTACGAGAAAATAAAGCAGACTCTGTAGCCTTTGGTAAGGCATTTATTGCCAACCCAGACTTACCTGAACGCATTAAAGCTGGAGCAGAGCTTAATACTCCAGACCAGAGCACCTTCTACACCCCAGGGCCAGAAGGTTATACAGACTATCCGGTTATGAAAGCATGAAACAATACCTAGAGCTAATAAGCTTTATTTAAGTATAGATATATTAATTTAATTATTTGCATAGAATATGACAACCATGTTCTGTGCAAGTATCACTAGACTGCATTTAACAATATTAAAAAAGAATAAGTGATAGTTTTTAATTTCTAAGCTGCCTATGCGGCAGATAACTTTGTTAAGTACATAATTGAACACTGTAAACATTTCTAAGCTGCCTGTGCGGCAGTGAACCGCAGGGCTAGCCGTTGGGCTGAATTGCTGCAGTTTCTGAGCTGCCTGTGCGGCAGATTACCCCTGCAAGCCAGCTCGTATGCCTCTTGCTCATTTCTAAGCTGCCTGTGCGGCAGATAACGATGAACGAAGAAGATGCAACGCTAGGCCGCGTTTCTAAGCTGCCTGTGCGGCAGATAACAACTGGTCAGACATGACCGAGAAAGAACGCTTTTTCTAAGCTGCCTGTGCGGCAGATAACAAACATCTGGATCAAACTGCACATCGGATAGCTTTCTAAGCTGCCTGTGCGGCAGATAACCGTAGGTATATCCCAAGCCATAAAAAGCATTCTTTCTAAGCTGCCTGTGCGGCAGATAACCCGTCACTGACGCGCAAGGTGACTGTTTTGTATTTCTAAGCTGCCTGTGCGGCAGATAACACAAGGCGTTTTTTCGGTTGGGGCCAATGTAATTTCTAAGCTGCCTGTGCGGCAGATAACATAGAAATGACACAATCAAAGCAAAAGACTGATTTCTAAGCTGCCTGTGCGGCAGATAACCACAAGACTTTATACCACCATTACCATCTTCTTTTCTAAGCTGCCTGTGCGGCAGATAACACGCCCACTTCGGGATCGTCCGTGTTGTTATCTTTCTAAGCTGCCTGTGCGGCAGATAACTAGATGCCACCCTAAGGGTAGAGGCAGCGATTTTTCTAAGCTGCCTGTGCGGCAGATAACGCCCCAAATTTTGGAACAAAATTTAGGGATTTTTTCTAAGCTGCCTGTGCGGCAGATAACACATGGTCAGCAAACAAATGTTTAGAAATTAGTTTCTAAGCTGCCTGTGCGGCAGATAACCAAAAGGCATAGCTGAACTCGCTGAAGAGCTATTTCTAAGCTGCCTGTGCGGCAGATAACCAGAAATCAGCAAAACAGTTTTTACACAATCGTTTCTAAGCTGCCTGTGCGGCAGATAACCAAGGTTGGGGCTTTTTTGTGTTTCTGATTAGTTTCTAAGCTGCCTGTGCGGCAGATAACAAACCTTGACAGTGCAAAAGGTCAATAAATATTTTCTAAGCTGCCTGTGCGGCAGATAACCTTCCCCCGCTTTTGGTCAGCTTTTAAGGCGTTTTCTAAGCTGCCTGTGCGGCAGATAACATCAATAACAATGACTCACTAACAGTACATGCTTTCTAAGCTGCCTGTGCGGCAGATAACAAGAGAAGTTGTTTTAGAGGCCACTTTTAAGTTTTCTAAGCTGCCTGTGCGGCAGATAACAAAGCCGCGCGTTTAAAAGCGCGTGTGAATGATTTCTAAGCTGCCTGTGCGGCAGATAACCTTTTTTGGTGCAACCCCAGATTGCATTTGCTTTTCTAAGCTGCCTGTGCGGCAGATAACTTATGCGTTAAATAAAAACGGTGTTGCAGTTATTTCTAAGCTGCCTGTGCGGCAGATAACCTTTCCCAGCTTCTTTATATAAGAACTCTAAATTTCTAAGCTGCCTGTGCGGCAGATAACGTCAGGATGGGGTGATAAGAAAACGACTACATTTTCTAAGCTGCCTGTGCGGCAGATAACTAAAATAGCGTAAGGTTTTTGGCTGTCCACTATTTCTAAGCTGCCTGTGCGGCAGATAACCAGTAGAAAATTACTTAATTTAGCAGTAGATATTTCTAAGCTGCCTGTGCGGCAGATAACCCATTGGACGTTGAAGAGAAATCGCTTTCTATTTTCTAAGCTGCCTGTGCGGCAGATAACGACTTTGCCCATAAAACCAGTCGGGCATTAGTTTTCTAAGCTGCCTGTGCGGCAGATAACCCTTAGCCTTTGCATAGTCTGAGGCTGGGTGATTTCTAAGCTGCCTGTGCGGCAGATAACAATTATCTGGAAGCGATTAAAGGCTGCTTGAATTTCTAAGCTGCCTGTGCGGCAGATAACAGTATCAACACTGCTAGATGACATAAAAAAATTTTCTAAGCTGCCTGTGCGGCAGATAACCAAACGCTGCAACCACGGCGACTACCCAAGCTTTTCTAAGCTGCCTGTGCGGCAGATAACCCAAGTTGATTGGTTGTGTTTAACCACATCCATTTCTAAGCTGCCTGTGCGGCAGATAACGCGTTATAATGAAAATGCGCTATCTAAAAACATTTCTAAGCTGCCTGTGCGGCAGATAACCAGCTCAGAAGCCACTTGGCGCAACTTATCAGTTTCTAAGCTGCCTGTGCGGCAGATAACTACTGTTGTGAAACAGAAGCGTAGCAGTACGGTTTCTAAGCTGCCTGTGCGGCAGATAACAGTATCCACGCTGCTAGATGACATAAAAAAATTTTCTAAGCTGCCTGTGCGGCAGATAACTATCTCTAAAGTCTGCCGCCCACACCTCCCTATTTCTAAGCTGCCTGTGCGGCAGATAACATATCGTCTATAAAAACACGCAAGGCCGCATTTTTCTAAGCTGCCTGTGCGGCAGATAACCA
>JAAYGA010000363.1 GCA_012727935.1 Pseudomonadaceae bacterium
ACTAAAGTGGGTCACGGTTAGAATTTTTAAAGGAATATTAAGCTGATTTAACTGCTGGGCTAGGGCATGAAGGTTGCTGAGTACAAAGGTGGTTTTTAAAGCGCCCCAGCCATGTTCTTGCCATTGTTCTGGCGAATGAACAAAAACAGCCACCACTTCACCCTGCTGACAGGCTTGAAAAAGTGCCGGATTATCTTCAAGGCGTAAATCACTACGAAACCAAACCAGCTGACGAGGCATAACGTTTCTCTACTTTTCTCTTAACAGGCTGTGCAGGGTAAGGGAATTAATGGCGGACAGTTTAGTGACTTCAGCAACGCTGGCTTTACTAACTTCTTCAAGCTGTTGGAAGTGTTCAGGCAAATAACGTCCCGCTGCAAGCAGTAAAATTTGTGGTTTAAGCTGTTTAGTTGCGGCAAGAATTTCATTAAAGCTAAGCGGCTGATCGAACCAAACCACTTGAAAATCTAAGTCAGTTAAGGCCAAAAGTGTAAGTAATAACTGGCTAGGCTGATGTTCAGTGGCACAAATCAGTAGCTTTGGCCCAGCTAAAAGATTGCGTCTTTGTTGTAGGCGCTCACCGATTCGGGTTCGTAAATAACGTAGCAACAAACCTTGGGCAGCAGTTTTTTCGGCTAAGTTTTTTAGTAGCGGAGTAAATACACACTGGCTAAGTTGGCTTGCAGACCAACGAGTAAAGCTACTGTAAAAAAGCTGATCTAAACCTTCTTCATTTAAGCTTTGTAAGCAGGTATTAAATTGTGTTTGCAAGTCTTGCCAATCCCCAGCAGGTTCTTGCAGACTAATTGCTTCTAGGGGCTTGTCTAACAGGTCACCCACTTGGCTAACGGTTACACCCTTATCTAACCACTGCAAAATACGGCGCACATTTTCTATGTCTTCAGCCGAGTAAAGACGGTGCCCTTTAGGTGTGCGCTGGGGAGTAATTAGCCCATAGCGTCTTTCCCAAGCGCGTAGCGTAACTGAGTTTACACCCGTTAGGCGTGAAACCTCGCGTATAGGGTATAAGGGGTTTTGGTTAATCTCCATTGCTTGGCCTGTTGCAGTCTGTTGAAGAAATTAGTTTAACTTAAAGTAAAGCTAAATACAGTTTAGTAGAGTTACTGCATAACTTTTGTAAGCTGCTGACCTAGCTTATCACCAGAAAGCCAAGCGGCTTCTGCTTGGTAGCCTAAATGACTGTTTAAGTGATTAGCCAAACAATAGTCACCACAAATATTGAGTCCTTCAGCCAAGTCTTGCAAGTAAGCCACGCCTAAAGATTTTTCAGTAAAAGCATAAAGCCAACGGTGTGCTTCTAATAACAAAGGCTGCTCGGGAATCGTCAGGGCGGCATCGTTACACCAAAGCGCAAATAGTTTTTGAGCAACTTGCTGGCTGTTTAAATCTTGGTGCTTTTTACTCCACTCAGCCGAGGCTTCAACCACCCACCTTTGTACATTTTCTTGCTGCGCAGGCTTGGAGTTTAATAAAGTCCAGCCGCGTAGGTAGCTTGAATGAACATTGTTAGTTTCATCACTTCTAGCCACTGCCAGCTTTTTAGGCAGAACAAAATAAGCCACCCAGCAAGGTGAATGTTCAGCAGGGGCTAGTTGTTGGTTAAGCCCTGCGCTGTGGTTAGCTATTAAGGGCAAAGCTTGCGCTACCGGTGTGGCAAGGGTGACTTGCTGGTAAGGGCCAAATTGTTGACCTTGTTCATCCTCTAACCACCAGCCACTGACTTTTTTATGCAAACTAATAATGCGAGTTGATAAATGTAGAGTTAATTGGCTGCTCAGTTGGCGAGTTAAACCGCTCATGCGTGGCAAGCCATAAAAAGTTTGCTGGTCATGGCTGGCAACCCAGCCTTGCTTCTGCCATAACTGTAACGCTTGGCTAAACTCAGGCGTTGAAGCATTTAACTGCTGGCAACCTAGGTCGAAAGTGGTATTTAAGCGCCTACGACTACTTAAGCGCCCGCCTGTTCCGCGTGCTTTTTCAAAAACATCAACGCTTTGTCCTGCGGCTTGTAAGCGGTTAGCGCAGGCTAAACCTGCTAAACCGGCACCAATAATGGCATGAGATATTTGGGTCATAGAATTAGCTTTACTGTGTATTTTGTCTAAGTGTTGTATAGTTATTGTATATTAAACTAGTTGAGGTGAATATGCGTATCTTAATAACAGGTGGTACAGGTTTTATCGGTAAAATACTTTGCCCTCTTCTAGCAAGCCAAGGGCATCAGCTAGTTTTATGGACTCGGCAGCTTAAGCCTCGTCTGCCAAGTGGCGTAACTGATTACGTTAATCAGTTAAGTGATTTAGAACCTGATTCTATACAGGCAGTGATTAACCTAGCTGGCGCAGGCATTGCTGATAAGCGTTGGTCGGAAGAACGAAAAAAACTACTGATTACTTCCCGAGTAAAAACCACTGAACAGCTGGTCGCTTGGATGAAAACCCAAACCATTTTACCCCAAGTTTTAGTGTCATCTTCAGCCGTAGGTTTTTACGGTGAACAGGGCAGTCAAGTGGTAACAGAACAAACACTCCCTACTGCTGGTTTTACCCATGATTTATGTGTTGCTTGGGAAGAAGCCGCCTTAGCAGCAGAAGCTTTGGGCGTGCGAGTTTGCTTGGTGCGTACTGGCGTGGTCTTGGGCAAAGGCGGCGGTTCACTGGCCAAAATGTTGCCCGCTTTTCGCTTAGGGTTGGGTGGGCCTTTGGGCAAGGGGCAGCACTGGTTTCCTTGGGTACACCTAGATGATATGGCTAAAATTTATGCTTGGTTAGTAAAAAACAAACAAGCCAGTGGCGTATTTAATGCCAGCGCGCCTAACCCAGTAACCAATGCGGACTTTACTAAAGCTTTGGGTAAAGCCTTGGGCCGACCGGCGTTTTTCCCTATGCCAGAAAAAGTGTTAAAACTACTGTTTGGCGAAATGGCTGAATTGTTGCTGGTGAGCGCAAAAATGTTGCCGCAACGCCTTTTAGAAGAAGATTTTCAGTTTACCTATTCGCAGCTGGATACAGCCTTAGAAAGCATAGTTAAAAGTTAACGAACAATGCCTAGCCCAATTCTAAGGATTGGGCCAGTGCGGCGATTGTAATCTAACATGCTTTCGCCATAGCCTTGGAAATATTGTAAGTATAAAAAGCCACCCGTGCGTATAGAGATGGGCGTTCTTATTGGGTAGGTAAGATCAACTTGTATGCTTTGTCGGCCTAATTCTCCTTGGCGAATAAGGGTGTTAATTCCCCAGCTGTCTTCATTGCCATAGCGTAGGTTTAAATCTACATAGCCACGGTAGTCGGCTAGGTCTTTATTAAACTCGCCTTCGGTTAGGTAGTATAAAAACTTTGGAAATATTATAAGCGAGCTATCACCCAAAGGTAGGCTCCATACCGGCTGAATAAACAAGGCATCCATACTGCGTGAGGTTTCATCGGCTTGGCCATTGGATTCGTGTGTATAGCCAAAGGCTAGCCAATCATAGACAGGGCTTTTATTTAAGGTGAAATAAAAAGAAGGCTTATAACTAGTGTCTTCAAAGGGCAAAGAATCTTCAGACCAATTCCATAGACTGGTTTGTGTATAAGCTAAATAAAAGTTTTTTAGCCAAGGCGTACTTTTTACTAAAGACGACTGTTGATCGAAAATTCGGTATTTAAAGCTGAATTGAAAGCGCCCCTTAATATCTTCACCGTATTCACCGCCAGCGATTAAATACATCGGCTCATAAACACTTAAAGCCGACTCTTCAGCCGTTTGAAAACAGCCAACAATGGATTCTGCACAGTTAGTGCTACCTAGTTTGTTGGCTGGTTTGTTGGCTGGAATGGCTGCTAGTAATAGACTAGGCAGGGCTAGTAGTAAACCAAGCAGTAATAAACCACTGAGTGAAGCGAAAGAACGCATCTAGCCCTGCCTTGTTATGGGTTTTACTCTTGTCCGCCAGCCACTATAACTCTTAATGCATCGAGTCTTAAACTTGCTGCGTTCAATAAAGAGTCTAGCTGTTTACGTTGTGCTACTAATTGCTCTACCTCTTCAGTACGCACAGCAGGGTTTTTCTGTTGCAAAGCCGTTAATCGAGCAATTTCAGGATCAAGCAGTTCACGCATATCTTCTTGGGCAA
>JAAYGA010000364.1 GCA_012727935.1 Pseudomonadaceae bacterium
CGTTTGGGCAGGTTCTTTGCCAAAATGCCAGCACACCGCTCTGTCATGGCGGCTGACGTATCAACCGTAACGAACTCAACCTTTTCTAAGTGTTCTAGCTGCTGCGCCACACTCAGCGTGGTAGCGCCCAATGAAGCGCCTAGGTCATAAATGCGCCCACCTTCCGGCACATAACGTTTGGCAATAACGCCGGTCATACCCAAAATGTGTGAATAGCCAGGGATAGAGCGTTTAATCATGTCTGGAAAAACGCTGGCCACCTGTTCATCAAAAGAAAAACTGGCTAGTTTATCCAGCGGTGTTGCAAAAATGGCATCACGGGGAATGCTTGGGCTAGAAGCCGTGTTTAAATCAGTGGAATGACTCATCGTGTTTAATTACTTTTAATGGCTTTATAAACTCTAAATTTACCTGTTTCGGTAACCAACACAAAATTCTTAAATGCCTGCTGCAATAAATCACCGTAAGGCAAAAAGCGATTGGCCACTAACCACAACTCAGCCCCTTTACGCATAAACTGCGGCGCTTGGCTAATCAGGCGGCTGGCTAGTTCATAATCGGTTGTTTTACCTGTGTGAAAAGGTGGGTTGCTAATAATAAAATCAAAGCCTTGTTCTGGGGTGTAATCTGCAAGGCCGCTAAAAATATCAGCCGCCACCGCCTGCCCTGCTAACCCATTGGCTGCCAAGGTGGCACGGGTCGCTTTTAAAGCAAAGCCACTCACATCAGCAGCAGTTAAGGTTAAGGTTGGGTGTTGTTTAACTAGCCAAGCCCCCAATAAACCACAACCACAGCCAATATCTAATAGCTGCCCTTGGGTTGGGTGGGGCTGCTGGGCGAGGGTTTTAATTAACAGCGCAGAACCTTCGTCTACTCGCCCGTGGCTGAATACACCGGCTTGGCTAACAAGTGCAAGCTCATCTGGCCCTGCCCATTGCTGGCTGCTGGTTGTTGTGCTGGTGTTTTGAATAATTAAATCTTTAGCAGGCGCTAAGGCATTAAGGGTATATAAAGCACAACGCCTTGCTGAATCTAGTTTACTTATGGCTAAGTCAGCAGCTTTTAACTGCTTGGCTAGGGCGTTAATACCGCCATTACTTTCGCCTGCTAATAACAGTTGTTCATGCGGTAAATTAAGCAGCTGTTCTAACCACCAATAGCCTTCTTCTTTGGCTTTGGGCCAGAATAATAGGCTGCGACCTACTAGCCGAGTCGGTGCTTTATCGGCAGTAAAAAAACTCTGGATACCTACGGCCTGTGCGGCACACACACTGCGCCAGTCGTTAGTCCAAACTTGCACTGGTTGTTGTGCAGCAGCAAAAACACTGGCTAGTTGTTGCCAGTCAAGGTTAGCCGGTGCGCCAATAAGGTTTAGTGGCTGGTCTAACCAAGCCCCTAGCTGGCGAAATAAAAACTGATTCAAAGGCGAGCTAGCAGATAAAGAAATAGTAGATAAATTAGGCATAATTAGGTAAAGAGTCGATAGAGTAGCCTATAAAAATAGCCTACAAGAAATAGAAAAGGCGCTCCTAAGAGCGCCTAGTAAAATTGCTTAGTTAATTACTTGGCTCGGTAAATAATACCGGGTCTACACTGCACCATTTCATAAAGATCAGGCATGTTAGACAAGGCTTCAGAAGCACCTAAAAACAAATAGCCACCAGGTTTTAATGTGCTATGAATGCGCTGAAGTATGTCTCTTTTAAGGTCTGCTGAAAAGTAAATTAAAACGTTACGGCAGAAGACAATATCAAACTTACCTAGCATGGTGTAACTGTGCAAAAGGTTCATCATCCGAAATTCAGCACGACGCTGAATATTAGGATTCACCTTCCAGCGACCCTCACCTGTTTGGGTAAAGTGTTTAGTTAAGCGGTCTTTCGACAGACCACGGCCAATGGCTAGCATTTCATAAGTACCTGATTTTGCTGTGGCTAGGGCTGAAGCAGAAATGTCGGTACCAATAATTTTTTCACCACCACGCAACAGTGAAGGGTTCTTTTTGCGAAACTCTTCAATAACCATTGAAATAGAATAGGCTTCTTGCCCTGTTGAACTAGCAGAAGACCAGATTTTTAATTGCTGCGCCCCTAACTTAGGTGCTATTTCTGGCAGCACAATGTTCTCTAAAATATTAAAAGGATGCACATCACGAAACCAAAGGGTTTCGTTAGTTGTCATTGCATCAACAACAGCTTCTTTTAAGCCTGAGCGTGGGTTGCGCTGCATTTCGCGCATTAAGTCAGTCAAGCTTTCCATTTTTTGCTGAGCTATAATTTTGCTCAAGCGACTAGTGACTAGGTACTGCTTATTATCACCCAGCAAAATACCACAGGCATCCTGCAAAAAGTTACGGAAAGCCTCAAACTCTTGGGGGCCCAACGTCTTGCTTATTGACATCCATCACCACCATCTAACAGGTCACATTACAAAGAGTTAAATATAATAACTAACTAACTTACACTAAAGCTACGTGCTAAGTCATCTTTTAGCTTGTGCCGCTTTTTTAATTTCACCAATAATGACTCGGGCAAGCTCATCAGCATCGTATTTTGCTAAAAAGTAGTTAGCACCTACTTTTTTAACCATTGCTTCATTAAAAATACCGCTTAAAGAAGAGTGTAATAGCACGGTTAAATTACATAGGCGTGGGTCTTGCTTAATTCGATTGGTTAGGGTGTAACCGTCCATTTCAGGCATTTCTATGTCTGAAATTATCATTAAAAATTCTTTGGCAATGTTTTTACCGTCATCGGCTAAACTGTTTAGGTAATCAAGTGCTTCTCTACCATTAGTAAGGCTGGTGAAGTTAATGCCTGTCTCTGTTAGGTTACGTTCAACCTGATTACGTGCCACGCTTGAGTCATCGACGAGTAAAATATGGAACTGGTTAGCAATTGCTTTAATGTCATCGGTTAAAATATCACTAGAAACACCCTGTGCTAAAGGGTCTACGCTGGCAATAATTTTTTCTACATCAATGATTTCAATTAATTGGTTGTCCATTTGAGTAATGGCGGTTAAGAAGCTGTTTTTGCCACTGCCTTTGGGTGGTGGATGCACTTCTTCCCAGTCAATATTTACAATGCGGTCTACTTCACGCACCAAAAAACCTTGGGTGCGGCGATTATACTCAGTCACTATTACAAAATGGTCACGAGGGTTTTCAATGGGGGGTTGGCGAATTGCCATACCTAAATCAACAATGGAAATAGCACCCTCACGGACATGCGCCACACCCCGAACTTCTGCTGTATGATGAGGTAGGTTAGTAAGCCGTGGGCAAGGAATGATTTCCTTAACTTTAAAAACATTAATGCCGTAAAGCTGTTTGCCTCTTAAACGAAAAAGCAATAGTTCCATACGGTTGCCACCGGCAATTTTATTGCGCGCGGCTAACTTGCCTGCAGAATTTGTCATAAAATATTCTTCTAGTTCCACTGGTCGTGATCTTTAACTAAAGGCTAAGTATAAACTGCTAAGCCAAAGATTTCTAAACTTCCTTGTTGAGTTGTAAGTTATGTTGGGTAAGCACTTCTTAAAGTACGGGTTAAAACAGCTAGTATTAATTGCCAGTTTAGCAGTTAGTTGCTTAGTAAATGCACAAACTTTGCAAGACATTAGTCAGCTAGAAGCCTCAGCGCATCATTGGTTAGACGAACAATTAAGTCAACAAGCGGGGCGTTATGAATTTAAGTTATCTAGTTTAGATTCACGCCTACGCTTAGCAGCTTGCGCTAGCCCTTTAATGGTTGAAGTGCAGGGTAACAATGAGTTGCGTGGCCGAGTTAACTTAAAGGTAAGCTGTTTAGATAAAAACTGGTTTATTTACCTTAGTGCAGACATCGCCTATTACCTAAGCGTTGTTGTGGCCCGCACCGACTTGCCGCGTAAAGCCAGCTTAACAGCGTCTATGTTAAGCCTTACTGAAGTTGAAGTTTCAAAAGTAAGGGGTGATTATTTTACTAGCCTTGCTGATCTTCAAGGTGTAATGCTTCGTAACCGTTTACGCGCAGGCGATGTAATAAGTAGTAATAATTTGCTGGTAACAGACGCTGTTAATCGTGCTGAACAAATTTCTATTGTGGCAACTAATGGCACCTTAAGTGTGCGTATGAGCGGCGAAGCATTAGACAGTGGCAAGGTGGGCGACCAAATAAGGGTGCGTAATTTGCAGTCAGGTAGAGTGATTCGTGCGTTAGTGGTAGGGCGTGGTAAAGTAGAGGTTCGCTATTAGCTCTGGCAAGTATTTTGAAAAATCACTAAAGTTTTTTCTTATTAGGCCGAAAACCCTTGTAAGAGCAGTAAGTATTAATTGATTTAACAAAACGAGTATCCAGTCATGGCTATTGATTTTAACAGTGTTGGCAGCAGTCTTACCCCTAGGGTTAGAAGTTCCGACCAGTCTGCAGCCAAGAGTTCCAGTACAACAACTGAAGCCGCAGTCACTACTTCTGTGGCCGATCGTGTTCAATTAAGTGCCCAAGCGCACCATTTGTTTAAAAATGATGACTTAGGCTCTTTTGATTCAGGACGTGTTGAAGCTTTAAAAAAGCAGATTGCAGACGGTAGTTATCAGATAGATTACAACAAGCTTGCTGGTAAGCTAATGGGTCTTGAATCCAAAGTTTAAGTTGTTAATTGCTGAGCTAAAGTTAAGTTTGTATCTACCTAAGAGCCTGCCTTAATTTACCTAGGCAGGCTCTTTTTGCTGTGGAGTTAGTTTTAAGTGCCTAAATTATCTATGCAAACCTTCAAAAAATTACTCTTACAATCCATTGGTAACCTGCAATTACTAAGTAAACTGCTTGAAGAAGAAAAAGCATTTCTTCAAAAGCCTGATGCTACCCCAGAAGCTTTAGAAACCTTAACTGAACGCAAAAATGAATTACTTAAATTAATTCAGCAAGACATTGATCGGCGTAAAGTATTTTTAGAAGAACAAGGTTTTGCTGCCGACTTAGAGGGCATAGAAGGCTTTTTAACACACTTACCAGCAGATGTAGAAAATTCTATGCGCCGTGGCTGGAGCCAGTTAGTTAAAGTGTTGGAAGAGGTGCAAAAAGCCAATTCAATGAATGGACGGCTTATTAACCGTGCCACCCAACACTTTGCAGTGTTGTTGAATACTTTTCAAACCACCCAAAATAAAGTTAAGGTTTATAACCCTGCTGGTAGTTCAGGCAACCTTAATACCCTTGGAAGCTTAGGTAAGGCTTAATTATGAACAGTGATGCTGAACACATTATTAATCGTCCAGCAGAAGTTGCCAGTGTATTAAGTTCACTGCAAAGGCAGCGTTCGCCACTTACCATTAGTTTTAGAGGCGTTGAACAAAAATACCTTAGCTTATTGTTGGCTGTAGACCGTAAAGAGCAGGTTTTTTATTTAGATGAGCTTAATCAGGCCAATGGCCATAAGCGTATACTAGCCAATGAAATTTTTTCAGTGCGTGCTACTGACCAAGGTATTACGGTTTTTTTTACTAAATGCCAAGTAATGGACGTACTTGATGAAAAAGAAGGCGCTGTTTATCGGGTTGCTTTCCCTAGCGAGTTAATTCACAACCAAAAGCGTGATGCTTTTCGTGCTGTGGTTATGCTGGGAAATAATATGCCGGTTAGCCTCTTGTCATTTACACGCAAAGAACCGCTTCAGCCTTTGTCTGCTAGGTTGGTTGATATTTCTAGTACGGGTTGCAAGCTTGAATTTGATAGCTTAATTGAACCTCATTTTAAAAATTTTGAAGTGTTTGAACAGCTAACGATTAACCTAAAAGCATTTGAACAAAAGTTAACCCTAAAAGTTGAAGCAAGGCATGCTGTTTATGATGAAAAAAATAAGCGCACTAGCTGTGGGTTTCGTTTTATGGATACCGATGCTAGGGTGCAAGCAGACATAGATCGCTTCGTTATTTTCTTGCAACGTGAAGCAAGGCGTATGGACGTATTAAAATAGCCCAAGTATAATCGCCACCCTGTTTTTAACTTTTCTAATGCATTCGTAGCTCAGCTGGATAGAGCAATCCCCTCCTAAGGGATAGGTCGTGAGTTCGAATCTCACCGAGTGCGCCAGTTTTTACTCGCTAGTAAGCTACATTCCACCTCGCTTGTTTCCCTTTGTTCTTTTTTAGCCAAATAAAATACAACTCAAACCTGTGTTAAGTTATAGACAAGCCCCTTGGCTTTTTTAGACAGAATATTTACAGCTATTTAAAATAATATTTTTATATTTAGGAGTAAGTCATGAGACTACTACACACCATGTTTCGTGTTACCGACTTAGAAAAGTCACTGCATTTTTATACTGAAATTATGGGTATGAAATTGTTACGCACCAATAAAAATGAAGAGTACCGTTACACCCTAGCCTTTCTGGGTTATGGCAATGAAACAGACAGTACTGTAATAGAATTAACTCACAACTGGGACACTAACCAATATGATCTAGGCACAGGCTATGGCCATATTGCTATAGAAGTTGAGGATGTTTACAGCAGTTGCGATAAATTACGAGCAGCCGGTGCAAAAATTACACGCGAACCTGGCCCTGTATTAGGTGGCACCACAGAAATAGCTTTTGTTGAAGATCCTGATGGCTACAAAATAGAACTGATTGCCAGCAAAGCTGCTGGCAAGGGTTTAGAGGGTTAATTGTAACTTAGGTGCTAACGCTTGCTCTACGCATGGTTAGATAGCTCTGGCAACTTTTTCCATTTGTTGACCAGCTTCTGCCACCGACGCACTTTGCTGGGTTATTTCAGCTGTTTCATTTTGTAGCACAGAAACAGCTTCAGCAAGGTGCCTAATGTTGTTGTTTACTTCTTCCATGGTGGCCTGCTGTTCTACTGTGGTGCTGGCAATTTGTAAGTTCATTTGTTCCAGCTGGCCAACGGCCTGTTGAATATCGGTCAGTGCTTGCTCTGCTTCTTTTGAATGTTCAACCGTTTCTATTGCCTGTTTAGCACCAGCATCCATAGTGCTAATGGCGTGGATTATGAGTTCACGCAAATCTTGGATAACACTTTGAGTTTTTTCTGTTGATTGGCGTGTTTGTTCGGCTAGGGTGCGTACTTCATCGGCAACCACAGCAAAGCCACGGCCATGCTCACCGGCACGCGCTGCTTCAATGGCTGCGTTAAGTGCTAGCAAGTTAGTTTGCTCTGCAATGTTGGTAATGCTGTCTAACACTTCACCTATTTGTTCACTTGAATGGTGTAACTGTTGCAGTTCTTTAGCGGCTTCACTAATTCGGTCGGAAAGCGCACCAATTTGCTTTTGGTTAAGTACCAGTGCTTCATACCCTTTATTTGCTTGTTTTTTAACACGGATACTTTCATCTGAAGCCACTTGTGCGTGGTGGGCAACCTCTTCAAAAGTGCTAGTTAGCTCACTTGCGGCAGAAGCAACTTGATCCATTTCTTGTGATTGCTTACTTACTTGCTGGCTTAGTGTTGCACCAGTATTTTCTAGTTTTTTGGATGCTTGTGTTAAGCCTTCAGCCACTTGAATAATGCTATTAACGGAACGGCCTAGTTTATCCATAAAAAAGTTAAAGCTTTGGGTAACTGCACGAATTTCTTTTGGGCCTGAAGCTGTCAGTCGCGCCTTAATCCCGTTGTCTTCACTGGTTAAGTTTTCCATTGCTTCAGCAAGTTTCGCAATTGGTTTAGCAAGTGAAAGGCTGGCAAGAACCACTAGCACAATAATTATTACCAAGCCTAATAACATGATGGTAACTAGCGTGCCTGATAAACGGTTAGCACTGGCGTAGAGTTCGGCTGTGGGTACAGAAACGCCAAAAGTCCAGCCGGGTGTGTTTTCAATTTGGGAGAAGATCATTGTGACCGACTCGCCTTGAATATTTAAAATATCACCAGTACCACTTTCACCAGCCACCATGCGTTTACCATGTGCATTTAAGCCAGTAAAACCATCTTTATCCGCGTCTGTTACATTGGTTGACATGCGCGCTTTTTCAGATGGGTGGGCAATAATTAAGCCAGTACCATCAGTAATCCATGCATAACTTTGGTCTGTTAATTTAGTATTGTTAGTCACTTCGCTTAACACTTCTAGCGTAACGGTTATGGCTAGTGCGCCAACAATCTTGCCTTGGTTATCTTTTACTACCTTGGCAATGACCGAAATGGGTCGGTTTGTTGCTGTAGAAATAACTGGGTTGGTCAAAATTTCAGTTATTCGGCCATTTAAAAGGTCTTGCACATATTAACGCTGACTAAGGTCTGCCTGCCCCGTTTTGCCATCGCTGGTAATAAAATTAGCCTTGTAGTTGGCATCTACAAAAAACAGCATTTCAGCCAGCTTTAACTCAGAAATATTGCCTTTAAACCAATTATCTAAGGCGGTAGAGCGATGTTCAGGTGAAGCAAGCATGCGCGTTGTAGCAAGCATAGCCACTTTTTCTTGCAAGCTATTAAGAATAGCGCCCACTTCAGCGGCATGGCCTCGAACAACCTGTTCACCTGAGTGCAACATGATTTCTGAAGTTTCAGTCTTTATTTCATTGTAGATCCAGAAAGTGAGCGCACTCATCAAAATAATGATGGGTAGCATTACAGTCAAAAGCATCTGGGTTAGAAGTGGTGTTCCCGATGCAGAAGGTGTATCCATGCTTTGAGAGGTCATAGCAAACTATTTCCTTTTTTTAGTTTAAAAATATTTTAGTTACTGCTTGGTTCTGCTAATAGTTTACAAACCTATTATGATTAAAGAAATGACTTATTCATGTAGAAAATAACCTTGCCTATTCAGTTACTTATCAAAATCGCGTAAGACCTCGTACTTTGAGTGCGAGGATGGATAGCGAGGGTTGCGTAAGCAGCCCCTTAATAGGTCGCTAAAGTCTTTGCAGCATAGATTAACACTGGTAGTGTATACAGCA
>JAAYGA010000365.1 GCA_012727935.1 Pseudomonadaceae bacterium
ATTCTCCAGCGCCTAAATGCTATGAGTCCTTTAATGGGCCATGCGGTCATGCACACCAGTGGTCAGGGTTTTATGATGGCCTTCCAAGCGGGTGCACCTCATGCCCAAGACCGTGCTTTAGAAGCCGTCGTTTATGGTTGGGATGCAATGAATGCTGTTCCTGCCTCTGCACGCTGGAACAAGCCTCAAGGTAAGATGGATCCATTAGTTATGGATAAAAAATTCACCATCGTACCCCGTGGTGTGGCCATGGTTATTGGTTGCTCTACCTTCCCAACTTGGAACACTTACCCAGGCTTGTTTGCCAGCCTAGTAACGGGTAACCCAGTAATCGTTAAGCCCCACCCCGCAGCTATTTTACCTGCCGCCTTAACTGTAAAAGTAGCCCAAGAAGTATTAAAAGAAGCGGGCCTAGACCCACAAATTGTTAGCCTTGCTGTTGATACACTAGAAGAGCCAGTCGCTAAAATTTTGGCTATGAACCCTAAAATGAAAGTGATTGACTACACGGGTTCTAGCGTCTTTGGTAACTGGTTAGAGCAGAATGCACTGCACGCTAAAGTCTTTACCGAAAAAGCCGGTGTTAACTCGATTATTGTTGATAGCGTTAGCGACTTAAAAGCCGTGACTCGTAACCTGGCTTTCACGCTAAGTCTTTATTCAGGTCAAATGTGTACCACGACTCAGGCTATCTATGTTCCCAAAGGTGGGATTGATACACCCGAAGGTAAAGTAAGTTTTGATGAGTTTGCACAAGCCTTGGCAACAGCAACGAGTAAATTCTTAGGTGATAACGACCGTGCTTGCATGGTATTAGGTGCTATTCAGTCTGAAGCAACCGCTAAGCGTATTGATGAGTGCCGTAAGCTAGGTGAAATTGTTCTAGATAGCGAGCCACGTGTGCATGCTGAATACCCAGATGCTCGCATTCATACACCGCTTATTTTGAAGGTTGAAGGTAAAGATCAAGCGACTTATTCAGAAGAACGCTTTGGTCCTATCTCTTTCCTAATTGCAACAGAAGACACTGCGGATTCTATGCGTTTAGCTAAAGCAGTGCTTGAAGAGCAGGGCGCCATTACCTTAGGTGTTTACTCAACCTCGGATGCGGTTTTAGACCAAGCTGAAGAGCTGGCGATGGATGTGAAAGTTGCGCTTTCTTGCAACCTAGATGGCGGCGTGTTTGTTAACCAATCCGCTGCTTTCAGTGACTTCCACGCTACCGGTGGCAACCCAGCAGCTAATGCTTGCTTAACTGACACTGCCTTCCTAGTGAACCGCTTTGTTGTAGTACAAAGCCGTCGTCACGTTTAAGTAGCATCTAGTCTACTTATACCTGCCTTACTGTGACCTAGGCGTCAGCTTTAACCCTGACACTTAGGCACAGCTTAAGTTAGTCTGCATAACTAGTTGCAGACTAACTTAAACAAAATCTTCGAGGAAAATAAAAAATGCCCTGTTATAAAATTGAAGGTGTGGCACCTGTTGTGCATCCTACTGCTTACGTTCACCCCACCGCAGTATTAATTGGTGATGTGCATATTGGTCCTAATTGCTATGTAGGCCCTACTGCTTGTTTACGCGGTGATTTTGGGCGCATTATTCTTAAAGAAGGCGCTAACGTACAAGACACTTGTGTGATGCATGCTTTCCCCGGCCTAGATGCGGTGGTCGAAAAAGACGGCCATATAGGTCACGGTGCTATTTTACACGGTTGCATAGTAGGTGAAGACTCGCTGGTTGGTATGAATGCCGTGGTAATGGATGGCGCAAAAATCGCACCCCGCTCCATTGTTGCTGCTACCGCTTTTGTTAAAGCAGGTTTTACTTGTGAACCCGAATCTTTAATTCTTGGTTCGCCCGCCAAAGTACACCGCAAATTAAGTGCTGAAGAAATTGCTTGGAAGCAAGAAGGTACAGGTGAATACCAGCGTTTAACAAGGCGTTGCCTAGCCACTTTAGAAGAGTGCGAACCTTTAACAGAAGTTGAACCAAATCGCCCTCAAGTAGATGCCGGTACCACCCAGCCCAAACAAAAGTAATGAGAGTTAACCCATGGCTTATGAAAATATTTTAGTTGAAAAAAAAGGCGCAGTGGGTGTTATTACCCTAAATCGTCCTAAGGTTTATAACGCTTTATCTATGGCATTAATTGCAGAAATAGGTCAAGCCGTCAGTGCTTTTGAACAGGATGCAGAAATTGGCTGTTTATTAATTCAAGGCAGTGAAAAAGTGTTTGCCGCTGGCGCTGATATTTCTGAAATGGCTAATAAAGATTTTCCAGAGCTATTTGCCATGAACTTCCCTTATGTAGAAGGTGATGGTTGGCAGGTTTTGGAATCAAGACGTAAGCCTATGATAGCTGCTGTTTCAGGTATGGCTTTAGGCGGTGGTTGTGAGTTGGCTATGGCTTGTGATTTTATTCTAGCCAGTGATACCGCACGTTTTGGTCAGCCAGAAATTAAGCTAGCCACCATGCCAGGTGCAGGTGGTACGCAGCGTTTAACCCGTGCTATAGGCAAGGCTAAAGCCATGGAAATGTGCTTAACCGGTCGTATGATGGATGCTGAAGAAGCAGAACGGAGTGGCTTGGTTAGTCGTATTTTGCCCGTTGAAGAACTATTTAGTGAAGCACTAGCAACGGCTGAAGCCATCGCTGCTCAATCACGCCCTGTCACCTTATTAATACGTGATGCGGTGGATCAAGCTTACGAAACCACCTTGGCTGCTGGTATGCGTTTTGAACGCCATGCTTTTCAAAGTAGTTTTGCTTTTGCAGACCGCAGTGAAGGTATGCAGGCTTTTGTTGAAAAACGAGCGCCGCATTTTAAAAATCGTTAAAGATTAAAAATCGTTAAAATTAAACGAGCTAAGCTGGATATCATCTTCTGTTAGGGTGATTTTCCAGCCCTCTTGATCACTCCAATCGCCTAGCACATAACGCTTAGCTGGCAGCATCTTATTATTCAATTCTATTTCTAAATCATGCACTGCTGGCCGGTGGGTATGGCCATGAATAAGGCAGGTGGTTTGGTACTTTTCCATTAGTCTAACTACTTCTTGCTGAGTCACATCAACAATATAACTGGCTTTTTTAGTGGCCGATGATTTGCTGATTTTACGTGCTTGCCCCGCCATTTTTTGACGAATTTTTAAAGACAAATTACGTAAAATAAAATTAATAAAAGGGTTGCGTAATAAACGGCGCATTCTTTGATAACCAACATCTTGTGTACAAAGTAAATCGCCGTGCATTAGCAAAATAGGCTGACTAAAAGGCGTGATAACGCAGGGGTCTTTAAGCAGAGTGCAGCCGGCTTGTTTGCAAAAATCTTGGCCTAGCGCAAAATCTCGATTGCCATGCATAATAAAAACCGCTGTGCCGCTTTCAGCTAAGCTTTTAAGTGCTGCCGCAACCTCTCGATGAAAGTCGGTCATGGCATCATCACCCACCCAGAGATTAAAAATATCCCCCAAGAGGTAAAGTGCTTTAGCTTGAGTGGCTTCAGTTTTTAAAAAATGCAAAAAAGCCCGGGCTAAAGCCGGGCGATTTTCTTGCAAATGCATATCTGAAACCAATAGCAGCATCTAAACTTATTCCGCTTCCACGAGCACTGCTGTTTCGATGACCACATTTTCAACGGGCACATCTTGGTGACCTTGTTTATTACCGGTTGCCACGCCTTTAATTTTTTCAACCACATCCATGCCTTCAACTACCGCACCAAATACAGCATAGCCCCAACCTTGAGTATTTTTACCTGAGTGGTTTAAAAAGTCGTTGTCCTTTACGTTAATAAAAAACTGCGCACTGGCTGAGTGAGGATCCATAGTACGCGCCATAGCAACACTGCCATTAACATTGCTTAGGCCGTTATCTGCTTCATTTTCTACTGGAGCTTGGGTTGGCTTTTGGTTGAAATCAGTATCAAAACCACCCCCCTGAACCATGAAGTTACTGATTACACGGTGAAAAATAGTGCCATTATAATGACCACTTTCTACATAACTAATAAAGTTAGCCACAGTCTTAGGGGCTTTTTCAGCATTCAATTCTAAAACAATATCGCCGAAATTAGTGGTCAGGCGAACCTGTGGATTGCTGTCAGACATAGTAAACTCCGTTAATTCAAAGGTGCACGCCTGTATAGGGCGGCTTGCATCCGCTATAATACTTTTCTTTAGTGCGACACGTCACGTTACGTGTCAACTGTTTGAAACCAAGTCAGTCCTTGTAAATCAAGGACTTAAAAACACCGCGAACAACGGTGCTGGGTCAAACAGCGGCGGGGAGCCGCAGTTCGATTCACGATAGGTTGTGTCAGATTTACTCTGATAACGACCCTTGGTGCTGTCCTGTTACAGCATCCTAACCTTAAAAATCGTGGAGACTTTAGACTATTTTGTCATAAGTAACTCCTTTTTCATACCCGCAGGGTTGCATACCCTGCTGGGTATGTCATTCTCGGATGAGAAAGCAGTTCAACTGCTGTTTCTTGCTCGACGCGGAGCGTAAGCTCTGATCCCTAATGCTTGGCCTTTCTCACAAGGAAAGGTATCAAGCCGTGTGTGTATCCACACGTTCACTAGGTCGACATGCAGCAGGGGCTAACCCGGTTGTGTGAAGCTCGACTGACAATGTTCTTCCCTTTATGGGTGCTGCCGGTGGTAACACAGGCAGTATTGGGGGCAAATTGCCTGCTTTCAGAAGAGCTAGTGACTGAAACCCTATGGCTAACGCAAGTAAACTATCGTCAGAACCACCGTAAGTATTGACGGGCCTACGGCAATTATTGGCCTCAGCCAAAACAGGCAAAGCAGTGGGTTATCGTTGTTGAAGAAGACGATACGATACTACAAACGCTGTCGGTGGACAGGTAGAGCCTAAGGGGTGGAGTGGTGGGGTTCAGGGAACGTGGCAATCCCGACCACTGGCCTGAGACACGGTATTTTTGTGAATCAGGCAGGCAACCCGCAAGGGGCGCTGATCAGTGTGGGGAATAGGAGGGTGCAAAAAGCAAAGGGCTGGCTGTAATGGCTGGCATATCGGTTGCAACATTACCGACGCAGGAAACTGCGGCTGACGTACACTTGGTCTAGTACTGCGACGACACTGCTGATTTCAGCAGCCAGGGAGGCCACGGATAGAAGGTGGTCTTCCAAAATATACCAGCCCATAGGGGACGCAACTCGCCCCTATGGGTCGAGAACCGTCCTCTTTTTGTGCTTGGTATTTACCCAGCTAACGGAGGACGGTATGAATACGGAATCTTTGATTTCGTCTGCGGCTCCGAACTGCGGAGCCACACACTGGCACGGTATTGACTGGGCTAGTGCAAGCCGAGCGGTTAGAAAAACGCAGTTGCGAATCGCAGAGGCAGCTAAAGCAGGTCGTTGGCGGCAAGTTAAACGCCTACAGCGCCTGCTTACCCACTCGTTTTACGGTCGTTGTCTGGCTGTAAAACGCGTAACCGAGAACCGGGGTCGCAAGACACCGGGAATCGACGGTGAAACCTGGGGAACACCCAAGGCAAAATGGCACGCCGTAAAACGCTTGTCGAAAATCAGGGGGTATCGACCCAAACCGCTTAGGCGCGTCTGGATACCGAAACCCGGCAAGAAGGAAAAACGCCCTCTGGGGATTCCGGTCATGCTTGATCGGGCAATGCAGGCACTCTTGCTGCTATCTCTGGAGCCAGTGGTAGAAACCACCAGTGATCCCAAGTCGTATGGTTTTCGACCGGATCGCTCAACTGCCGACGCAATGGTAGAACTCTTCCATTTGTTGGCTCCCAAGGTGGCTCCCGTTTGGATACTGGAGGGAGACATCAAGGGGTTTTTCGACAACATCAACCATGACTGGTTAAGCAGCCATGTTCCCATGAACAAGGAACTGCTCAGGAAGTGGTTGAAGGCTGGGGTCATTGACCGATCTCAGTACAGGGCAACCCATGCCGGGACGCCGCAGGGTGGAATCATCTCACCCTGTCTGGCAAACGCCACACTCAATGGTCTGGAAACTGGATTGCAGCATTATCTGGTGGAACGTCTGGGAGTGACAGGAGCCAAAAGGTCAAAAGTGAAAGTGGTGCGTTATGCCGATGACTTTGTAGTGCTGGCTGACTCGAAAGAGCTGCTGGAAGAGGTCGTCAAACCTTGGATTGAAGCCTTCCTCGCAGTCAGAGGAGTGGAATTATCTCAGGAAAAAACGCATATTACCGCAATCACCGATGGCTTTGACTTTCTGGGCTGGAATTTCAGAAAGTACGTGCCGAAGTCGCCTTACAGGCAAGCAAAACTGCTGATCAAACCCTCGAAGAAGAATGCGCAAGCCTTCTATCGGAAAGTGGCAAACATCATCAAAAACAGTGGAGCGATGACCCAAGAGGCACTGATTGCACAGCTCAACCCGGTACTCAAGGGCTGGTCACAGTACCATGCTCCTGTTGTGGCCAAGGAAACCTTCAGTAAGCTGGATCATTTGATTTTCTGGCGGATCAGAAGGTGGATCAAACGCAGGCACCCGAGAAAATCCGAAAAATGGATTAAGAAGAAATACTTCCATTCCATTAACGGCAATAATTGGGTGTTTGCTAAACCCTTTAGAAGCAGTGAGGGGGAGGTGTTTTACCAGCAGCTGTATCAGCTGGCAAGCACTCCCATCGTGCGCCACAAGCGTTTACCAACGGGGTATCACCCGTATGACGCGGCGCAGGAGGAGAAGTGGGAAGCCTTGAGGACTCAGCGAATGCAGCACAAGCTGAAATATCAAAAGGAACTGGTGTCGCTGTATCGCAGGCAAATGGGCAAGTGCGCCTACTGCGGACAGCCCATCACCAAGGAAACGGGCTGGCATGATCATCACGTCATTCGACGTGTAGACGGCGGCTCTAACACCTTGAAAAACAGGGCACTGCTTCACCCAAACTGTCATTCGCTGGTACACTCTCGCGGAATGAACCAGGTAATACTAAAATGGATGGATATTGCCACACAATTGAAGTCCAAAGCCAAAGCGGCCGGTCAGGGTTAAACCTGACTTAACTAGACTTGAGCCGTGTGCGAGGAAACCCGCAAGCACGGTTCTTAGGGGGGGATGGATCAGTAATGATCTGTCCCTACCCGCCGGTATTTTCACCAACCTGTTATAGAGCGAGCCTTATGAGTCAGCCCGAAATTATTGCTGCAACCAACTTTATTCGCAACATGATTATTCAGCAGCGTGAGGCGGGTCAACAGCAAAAAGTTATTACCCGCTTCCCACCAGAACCCAATGGTTTTCTACATATCGGCCATGCTAAAAGCATTTGTTTAAACTTTGGCATAGCAAAAGAGTTTGGTGGTGATTGCCATTTGCGTTTTGATGACACCAACCCAGAAAAAGAAAGCCAAGAATTTATTGATGCCATTAAAGAAGACGTTAATTGGCTGGGTTTTCAATGGACAGGTGAGGTGCGCTTTGCTTCCGACTACTTTGAGCAGCTTTATGACTGGGCAGTGCATTTAATAACTACTGGCAAAGCCTATGTTTGCGAACTTAACGCAGAACAAATGCGTGAATACCGTGGCACCTTAACTGAGCCAGGTATTAACAGCCCTTTTCGTGAACGCAGTATTGAAGAAAACCTAGCTGAGTTCAGCAAAATGCGTGCTGGCGATTACCCCGACGGCACCAAGGTGTTACGCGCAAAAATTGATATGGCTTCACCTAACATTAATTTACGTGACCCCATTCTTTACCGTATTCGTCATCAAGAACATCACCAAACGGGTAATAAATGGTGTATTTATCCTAGCTACGACTTTACGCATGGCCAGTCAGATGCAATCGAAGGTATTACCCATTCTCTTTGTACGCTCGAGTTTGAAGACCACCGCCCTTTATATGAGTGGTTTTTAGATAACCTGCCCGTACCTTGTAAGCCAGTTCAAACTGAGTTTGCACGTCTTAATTTAAATTACACAGTCACTTCTAAGCGTAAGTTAAAACTCTTAGTCGATGAAGGTGTAGTGGATGGTTGGGATGACCCACGTATGCCCACTATTTCTGGTATGCGCCGCCGTGGATACACGCCTAAATCGTTACGTGATTTTAGTGACATGATAGGCATAAACCGTGCTGGTGGCGTGGTAGATATAGGCATGTTGCACTTTGCCCTGCGTAGTGACTTAGAGCATTCAGCAAAACGTGCCATGGTAGTACTTAATCCCATTAAACTAGTGATTACTAACTGGGAAGAAGGCCGTGAAGAACTACTCACTTCGCCTAGCCACCCAGCCAGAGAAGAATTTGGTCAGCGCACACTACCTTTCACTAAAGAGCTGTACATTGATAGCGATGACTTTATGGAAGAGCCACCTAAAAAATTCTTCCGTTTAGCGCCGGGTCAAGAAGTACGTTTACGTAATGCTTGGGTTATTCGTTGTGATGAAGTGATTAAAGACGAGCAAGGTAAAATACTTGAATTACGTTGTAGCTACGATCCAGAGACTTTAGGCAAAAACCCAGAAGGCCGTAAAGTGAAGGGAGTTATTCATTGGGTAAGCGCAACGCATGGTCTTCCAGCTGAAGTACGTTTATATGACAATTTATTCCAAGTTGAATCGCCTGACTCAGATAAAGATGTCGATTTCCTAGAGCATTTAAGCTCAGACTCACTCAGTGTTGTTGAAGCCATTTGTGAGCCTAGCCTAGCAACAGCACAAGCAGAAGATCGCTTCCAGTTTGAGCGAGTCGGTTATTTCTGTGCTGATCGTTACGACCACCAGCAGGGCACTAAGCTGGTATTTAATCGTACAGTCAGCCTTAAAGATTCTTGGGCCAAAATACAGAAAAAACAGGGTTGAAATGAATAGCTTACCGCAACTTAAAATTTACAATACCTTAACGCGCAAGAAAGAAGTTTTTACGCCAATAGAAGCTGGCAAAGTTAAAATGTACGTGTGCGGCATTACCGTTTATGACCTTTGTCACCTAGGTCATGCGCGAGTCATGGTCGCTTTTGACATGATTACCCGCTACCTGCGCACCCGTGGTTATGAAGTAAATTATGTGCGTAACATTACCGATATAGATGACAAAATTCTTAAACGCGCTGATGAAAACCAAGAAACCATTGGTGAGCTGACCGAGCGCATGATTAAAGCCATGCACGAAGATGAAGCTAGGTTAGGTGTAGTGCGCCCAGATAGCGAACCGCGTGCTACGGCTTATATCACTGAAATTATTAACCTAATTCAAACGCTAGAAGAAAAAGGCTATGCCTATGCCGCTAGTAATGGTGATGTTTATTACCGGGTACGCAAGTTTGAAAATTACGGCCAGCTAACCAACCGCAAACTGGATGAATTGCAATCGGGCGCAAGGGTTGAGGTGGATAGCTTTAAAGAAGACCCACTTGATTTTGTACTTTGGAAAGCCGCCAAACCCACTGAAGTTAGTTGGTCTTCACCTTGGGGCGAAGGTCGGCCCGGTTGGCATATAGAGTGTTCGGCTATGTCGACCTGCTGCTTGGGTAATACCTTTGATATTCATGGCGGCGGCCCAGATTTACCCTTTCCACACCACGAAAATGAAATAGCCCAAAGCGAAGCAGCAACAGGCCAGAAGTACGTGAACACTTGGATGCATGCAGGCGCAGTACGTGTGGATCAAGAAAAAATGTCTAAGTCCTTAGATAACTTTTTTACCATTCGCGATGTGCTAGAAAAACACGATGCCGAAGTAATTCGCTATTTATTATTGGCCAGCCATTACCGTTCAGCTATTAATTATGCAGAAAGCGCCTTGCATGATGCTCGTAAAAACCTAGAGCGTTTTTACACGGCTTTGCAAAGCGTTAAGCCCGTTGACGATGCCACACTAGTGGCTAGCGCTGGCGACTGGCGTAGTGATTTCTTTGCCGCTATGGACGATGACTTTAATACGCCTGAAGCTTTTGCAGTCTTGTTTGATTTAGCGCGTAGCTTAAACCGTGCAGGCGAGCAAGATGACCAGCCACTAGCTGAAGCCTTGGCTTTTGAACTGCGTGATTTGGGTGGAATTTTGGGAATGTTGCAGCAAAATGCCGATGATTTTCTAAAAGGAAAAGCACTCAGCACAAAGCACAGTATTAACCCAGATGTAATAGAAACCTTGATAGAAAAACGCCTAATGGCTAAGCAAGATAGAAACTTTGCAGAAGCTGATCGTATAAGGCAAGAGTTGGAGTCGCAGGGTATTTTGCTAAAAGATACTAAAGATGGCACCAGCTGGACAAAAGCTAGCTAGGTTTTTAAAGCATTACCAATATTAGCTAGTGTCAGCTAGCCTAGATTAAGTAGTTAGGCTAGCTGACTAAAAAGTTAATTATCAGTTTTATTTTTATCTTCTTCTATTCGCTTTAACCGATAAGCAAAAGCCGCTCTGCTTAAGCCCAACATTCTTGCTGCAACTGATACTTTACCTGCGGATTTATCCATCGCTTTTTTGATTAGCATTTCTTCCAGTTCAGTTATGCTGATTTGGTTGTAAAGCACTTGTTCAGCCAGCGTAGCCTTTAGGTGGCTTTTACTGTCAATGGTTTCTATCTGGCCAGATTGCTGGTTAATTTTCCTAACATCACCTGCCTGAGTGTTCAGTGAAGAATGCCCAGTATTAAACAGGGTGATTTCTGTAATTGAATTTTGGTCATCGGTTAGAATAATGCCACGTTCTATGGTGTTTTCTAGTTCACGAATGTTGCCTGGCCAGTTATAACTGTGCAGTGCTTCCACTGCTAAATCGGTGAATCCCAAGGTGGTTTTTTTATATTGTTTTTCGTAGCGTTTACGAAAATGTTCAGCTAATAAAATAATGTCATTTTTACGTTCCCTTAAAGGGGGGATGATGACTGTATAGGCATTAATTCGGTAAAATAAGTCTTGTCGAAACCGCCCTTCTTTGACAGCAATAGCTAAATCTTCATTGGTGGCAGCCACAACTCTCACATCAATTTTACGCGTTTGGTTATCGCCTACTCGCTCTATTTCACCCTCTTGTAAAGTGCGTAGTAATGCTGCTTGGGCGCGTGCGCTTAACTCAATAATTTCATCTAAAAAAATGGTGCCACCGTGGGCGCGTTCAAAACGGCCTTTGCGTGACTGGGTGGCTCCTGTGTAAGCGCCTTTTTCTACACCAAAAAGTTCAGATTCAATAAGTTCTTGTGGAATAGCTGCACAGTTAACCGCCACAAAAGGTTGATTGTTGCGTTTACTTAAACTGTGAACACGGCGGGCTAATACTTCTTTACCCGTTCCTGTTTCGCCTAACAAAAGCATAGTTACTTCAGAGTTAGCACCCCGATCAATCATGGTTAGCGCACTAGTAAAAGGTGGTGCCTCACCCAAAGCACGATACAAATTTTCAGGGTTATAGGCTAGTGTTTGTTCTAAATCGGCAAGGCGTGATTGCAGCTCATAAAGCTCATCAATTAAGGGTGCTTCGCGAAATAAAAGGCTGAACTCTTCATGGTCTGGCCATTCAGTGGCTGCCTTGCCAACAATGCGGCACTGATGATCACCCTGCCCACAACATTCAACTTCTCTGAATTGAATATCCATACCTGCAAAGTGGCTGGAATAAGCACAGGCATAACCTAGCAATATCCAACAGGCAGGTTCATTTAATTGGCCTAGCGAGGTTCTGCATATTTCCACTTCAAAAGAATCTATCCATTCAAATTCAGCATAAAAATATTTTTTTTGAGCGTCATACTCAAGTGCTAAAGGGTTCACTTTAACCATGCCACGTAAGTTATGGAGCATGGGGCCAATTAGAAAAGCCTGATCAGAATGGGTGTCTTTTTCTAAGTTAAGTGCTAGTTCAGCATCTTTTAACCCTGAAAAATAACCAAGACGCATAAAAAAACCTTTACCTCTTTCTTGACCAAGCGTGCTAATAATTTCTTTTCTAAAGCTAGATAAAGCCCCTAAGCCCATTAACACTGAGCGTTGTTCAGCAAGCCAAATTTTACCCTCTTCAGGTTTGAATTTTAGCTTTTTTAATAGCTGATCAAAATTTGGTAGTTGTAAATTTGGTTTAGACACAGGCGTACCTAGCTAGTTGTAGTTGTTATAGGTTTTGTCGTTAAAAGTCTGTTGGTTAAAAAAATATTCTAAACAGTATACCTTTAATTAACGTTTGGTTTTTTACCGCTTAATCAAAGAAAAAACTGCATCAAAAGATCAATTCACTTTTTTTATTGCTCAATTGATCAAGTTTATAGCTAACTTTTCTGGTTTTATACAGTAGCTAAAACCTCTTAATTTTCTTCTGTTTTTAATAATTGCATATAAATCAACTGTTTATTGTTTTTATTTAGGCTTTGGCACGTGCTTTGCTTAAGTATCAGTGTAAGTAAATGATAGATCAAAAAAATAAAAATCTAGGGGACTCCAAGATGTCACATTTACGAGCTGTTCAGGGGCGAGCCATAACACCTAATTATGGCTTACCCAATCTCACCAAATACATACGAGTACGCAGTAAGCCAGATGCTCGCTTTGTAGAGTTTGATTTTGCGATAGGAGAGCCCTCCTTGTTCGTAGAGTTAATTATGCCACCCACCGTTTTTAAAGTTTTTTGTGCTAACAATGCCGTTGTTCATATGAATGATGAAGAAATGGCTAGCGTTGATGCAGAGCTAGAAAAATGGCGGTACGGCGACGAGGACACTTTGATGTCTCAAAATCGCAATCGATCCACCGAATAACAATAAAACTACTGATGGGTAATAGCTGATGACACCTGAAATTAAAACAGCAACATTGCAGCCTATTCGCAACACCTTTGCCAATATCGAACGGCGTTTTGGTGATAAACCTGCTTCGCGCTACCAAGAAGCAACCTATGATTTGCAAGGCGAAACCAACTTTCACTACCGCCCTTTATGGCAGCCGCAATATGAGCTGAATGATAAAAACCGTACCCAAATAAAAATGAATGATTGGTACGACCTTAAAGACCCACGCCAGTTTTATTACGGCACCTATGTTCAACAACGCGCCAAACACCAAGAAGCAACTGAAACCAACTACAGCTTTTTTGAAAAGCGTGGTTTGGCAGAACACTTATCTGAAGAAGTTAAAGCCAGCCTTCTTACCTATCTAATTCCTTTGCGCCATGTTGAACACACTGCCAACTTAAATAATATGTATGGCTGTGCTTTTGGGTATGGCACTGCCATTGCTCAAGCCTTGCTTTATAACGCTATGGACAGGTTAGGTAACGCTCAGTATTTATCAAGAATTGGTCTGCTATTAGATGGTAACAGTGCTGAATCGCTAGCCACTGCTAAGCAAGAATGGCTTAAAAATCCTGTTTGGCAGCCAATGCGTGCTTTGTGTGAAGAGATGACCACCGTTCAAGACTGGTTCGAGGTGTTTGTTGCCCAAGACCTAATTGTAGACACCTTAGTTTTTAATCTTTTCTATGAGCAGTTAGATAAAAAACTTGGCTTGATGGGTGGCAGAGATGTAGCGCTCTTAACTGAGTTTATGCAGGTATGGACTAAAGACTCTAGCCGTTGGTTAGACAGTGTTTTAAAAACGGTTGCCAGTGAATCTGAAGAGAACCGTGCACTGCTTGAAGTTTGGGTTAAGCATTGGCGTGCAAAAACGCTAGAGGCTTTAAAACCTGTTGTCACAGCGATGCTTGATAACAGCGATGCACTAAGTCTTGCCGATGCATTACTAGAAGAACGCCTAACCAAAATTGGCATTAATCGCTAAGAGGTCACCATGTCTAAAGTTTATTTAGCTTTACAAGATAACGATGATTCTCGCTATATCGTTGAAGCCATTATTGAAGATAACCCAGAAGCTACGGTTATCCATCAGCCAGCCATGATTCGCATTGAAAGCACGGGTGAATTGTTCGTTCGTCGCGCTAGCGTGGAAGAAAAAATAGGGCGGGATTGGGATATGCAAGAGTTGCACCTAAGCCTGATTACTCTGGGTGGTAACGTTGATGAAGATGAAGACCGACTCCACCTTAGCTGGAATGTTTAAGCCCAACACAATAATAAAAAGGTAAATACAATGGTTGCCAAAAAACTTAACCTAAAAGATAAATACCGCGCTCTAACCCGTGATTTAGATTGGGATTATGATTACGCCGACCGTAAAAAAGCTTTTCCCTATGAAGAGTTTGAAGGCATTAAAATTACTGATTGGTCAAAATGGGAAGATCCCTTCCGTTTGACTATGGATTCTTATTGGAAATATCAAGCTGAAAAAGAAAAGAAGCTTTACGCTATTTTTGATGCTTTTTCACAGAATAATGGCCACTTAAACGTTACTGATGCACGTTATGTTAATGCTATTAAGTTGTTTTTGACCGGTGTATCACCGCTTGAATATCAGGCTTTTCAAGGCTATGCCCATGTAGGTCGTCAGTTTAGTGGTGCCGGTGCGCGGGTTGCTTGCCAGATGCAATCCATTGATGAGTTGCGCCACGTTCAAACCCAAATTCATGCCATGAGTCATTACAACAAGTTTTTTGATGGCTTCCAAGACTGGACGCACATGCATGACCGCGTTTGGTATTTGTCAGTGCCTAAATCTTTCTTTGATGATGCACGTTCAGCTGGCCCCTTTGAGTTCCTAGTCGCCATTAGTTTTAGTTTTGAATACGTTCTAACTAACTTGTTATTTGTACCTTTTATGTCGGGTGCAGCACATAACGGCGATATGGCGACCTGTACTTTTGGTTTCTCAGCCCAGTCTGATGAAGCGCGTCACATGACCTTAGGTTTAGAAATTATTAAGTTCCTACTTGAACAGCATGAAGACAACGTACCGCTGGTACAAAAGTGGATTGATAAGTGGTTCTGGCGTGGTACACGTTTGCTGGCTCTAGTTGGAATGATGATGGACTACATGCTGCCCAACAAGGTGATGTCTTGGAAGGAAGCTTGGGAGGTTTATTTTGAAGATGCAGGCGGCGCACTGTTCAAAGACTTAGCCCGTTACGGCATTGTTATGCCGAAGTTTGTTGAAACCACGGCCAAAGAAAAAGAACACATTTCTCACCAAGCTTGGTGGATCTTCTACACTCACGGCCACGCAGCAGCTTTCCACACTTGGATTCCAAGCGATGAAGAGTTGGATTGGCTTAGCGAAAAATACCCAGACACTTTTGATAAATACTATCGCCCTCGTTGGGAGATGGCAAAAGAAATGGAAGCGCGTGGCGAGCGTTTCTATACTAAAGCCTTGCCACAACTCTGTACTACTTGCCAAATTCCTATGGGCTTTACAGAGATGGATGACCCTACTCAAATCGCTTACCGGTCAAGTGATTTTGAAGGTGAAAAATACCACTTCTGTTCAGATGGGTGTAAGCATATTTTTGATGGTGAACCAGAGAAATATGTACAGTCTTGGCTGCCTGTACACCAGATTTACCAAGGTAATTGTGGTGGCGCTAACGTTGAAGAAGTGCTTCGTGATTATTACAAGATGAATCTTGGTGAAGACAATATGGACTTTAAAGGCTCGCCCGATGAGCAACGTTGGAATGAATGGAAAGGTAAAGATAAGGGCAAGGATAAAGACAAAGATCAAGATGTTGCTTAATAGCTGGTTACAACCTGCACAATAAAAAACAAAGCCACTAGGCAAATACTTACCTAGTGGCTCTAAAAACAGGAATTAACACTATGTCAGTCGTCGCTATAACACCCGATTATAAATTTGCAGCAAAAGACCGTGTTGAAAACTTTCACGGCAACCAAATCGTCTATGTAGGCTGGGATCACCACCTAATGTTTTGCTCTGCTTTTGCTTATCCAGTACCACCGGCAACAACTTTTAAAGCGTTGCGTGATGGGGTAATGCAAGAAGCGTTTGAAATGCATCCAGAGTACAGCAAGGTTAATTGGGAGACAGCCACTTGGTTATTAGACAACGAACCTTTCAAGCCTCAGTTAGATAAAAGCTTACAAGAGCAGGGTATTGGCCATAAGTCATTATTAAGGTTTCAAACCCCAGAGCTTAAGGGCTATAAAAACGCAGGTGTTTGAGGAGAAAACTATGTCTTACCAGGTAACAGTTGAACCAACAGGCGATGTGGTTGAAGTAGAAGAAGGGCAAACCTTGCTAGATGCTGCTCTAAGGCAGGGTGTTTGGTTACCTTTTGCTTGTGGGCATGGAACCTGCGGTACTTGCAAAGTACAGGTGCTAGAGGGTGATGTTGATATTGGAGCAGCCTCGCCTTTTGCACTGATGGATATGGAGCGTGAAGAGGGCGTAGTTTTAGCCTGTTGCGCTATACCAGAATCGGATTTAGTCATTGAAGCGGATATTGATGTCGATCCAGATTTTGCTGGTTATCAAATTGAAGACTATCAAGCAAAAGTGGTAGCAATAGAAGACCTTTCACCTAGCATTAAAGGAATTCGCCTTGAATTGGATCGCCCTATGCAATTTCAGGCTGGGCAGTATGTGAACCTTAATTTGCCAGGCATCGAAGGCAGTCGTGCTTTTTCAATCGCTAATTCACCCACTAATGCTGGTTACCTTGATTTGCATGTGCGTTTAGTGCCTGAAGGTAAAGGAACTAGCTGGATTCACCAGTCAATGCAAGAAGGCGATGAGTTAAAAGTTTCAGGCCCTTACGGACAGTTTTTTGTTCGTAAGACTGATGACAAGGATGTCATCTTTATTGCTGGTGGCTCTGGTTTATCAAGTCCTTTGTCGATGATTACAGAACTTTTAGAAGCGGGTGATACAAGGCAGATTTATCTTTTTCAAGGCGCTAGAAACTTAGCTGAGCTGTATAAAAAAGCTGAGCTTGAAGCCTTGGCTGAGCAGTACAGCAATTTTTATTATATTCCAGCCTTGAATGAACCTTTAGAAACTGATGACTGGAAAGGGTTTAAGGGGTTTGTGCACGAAGCAGCTAAAAGCCACTTTGACGGGCGTTTAGCAGGCCACAAAGCTTACTTATGTGGACCACCGCCCATGATTAATGCAGCAATTACGGTACTTATGCAAGGTCGCATATTTGAAGCAGATATCCATATGGAGAAATTTTTAACTGCGGCAGATGGGGCAACGGCTGATTCAAGATCGGCTCTTTTTAAACGTATTTAATAGGCTTAAGCGTATTTAACTAGCTGAAGGGTTAATTATGGCCATAGAAAATGCTTGCCAAATATCAGTAACTAACCGCCAACAGGTGTTCAAGGTACCTAAAGGTGAACTCCTATTGATGGCTATGGAAAAACTAAATCAGCGTGCTATCGATGTGGGGTGTCGAGGTGGAGGGTGCGGGCTTTGTAAAGTCAAAGTACTGCAAGGCGATTATCAGACAAAGCGTATGAGTAAAGCTCACGTTAACGAAGAAGAACTAACCAAGGGTTTTGCTTTAGCTTGTCGATTAATGCCTTTGAGTGATCTAGTGCTTGAGTCAGATCATTTCAAGCTGCAAAAACAGAAATAAAAAAAGCGATAAATGATCATAAAATAGTAACATAACAACAAAAAAGAGGAAGTCCTAAAGAGAAAAGGTGTAATGCGTCCCGGCCACGTACAAATCCGTGTATTAGATATGGATGAGGCTGTTAAACACTACGTTGAGCTAATCGGTTTAATTGAAACCGGTCGTGATAATCAAGGTCGTGTTTTTCTAAAAGGCTGGACAGAAGTTGATAAATACTCAGTGATTCTTCGAGAAGCAGATGAGCCAGGTATGGATTTTATGGGCTTTAAGTGTGTTGATGAAGCCACTTTAGATACCCTTGCAGCTGATGTGCGTGAATTGGGTATTGAAGTAAAAGAAATCCCTGCTGGCGATCTACCAGACTGTGGGCGTCGTATGCAGTTTGTTGCACCGACTG